>JAJCYX010000150.1 GCA_029262715.1 Chloroflexota bacterium | reverse complement strand
GTTCAGCTCATAGTTGTTATTCAGTGATATCAGTCTGTCGCCAGGTGCGTAATCCACGTCTGGGCCGAGCAACCGAATCGCCTTCGGATTTGCGAACTCGACTATGCCATCTTTATCGATCAACAAGACCCCTTCAGCCATCGACTCCAAGATCAGATCGAGTCTCGCCCGCTCTTCATCGCCGGCTCGCATCGCAGTGACAAGGCGATCTGCCAGGCGATTGACTGCACGTGCCATGCGGCTGAGTTCGGCTGGTCCCTCAGGGTTGATCCTGTGCGAACGGTCAATAGAGGCGGTTCGCAGGACGTCTTCGGTCATCCGGCTGAACTGTGCGCTGAGTTGCCGGGCGCGGACTGCGCCTGCGACAACAGCAAGTATGCCGACCACGACCGCTCCGAGAACGTTAAAAAGCGTTGCTGCAATCGTGGTGATCACCACGAGTATCAGCACTTCGGCGAGGATGCGCCATCTGAGCGACCACGAACTCATTTCACATTCTTCCTGTCTGAAACAGGCCGTCAGACACAGGACATCATGCGCTAAATCTGTATCCGACTCCGCGCACGGTCTGAAGGCGGACCGGTGTCGACGAGTCTTCTTCGATCTTCATGCGTAGCCAACGGATATGCACGTCAACGGTTCGAGTGTCTCCGTTGTAATCGAATCCCCAAACTTCCTGTAGCAGCTGATCCCGAGAATACACTCGCCCGGGTCTGGCGGCGAGGAACGCTAGAAGGTCGAACTCTCGAGGACGCAGGTTGATCTCTCGGCCATCCAGTGAAACCTCTCTCGCAGCCCTGTCAATTCGTAGCCCGGCCGCTTCGATAACATCGGGCTCTACCACTGAGACTGAGGTTCTGAGTAGCGCTGTACGGCGAAGCTGTGCAGTAACTCGAGCCAGTAGTTCTCGCATAGAGAACGGCTTCACAACGTAGTCATCAGCACCCGTTTCGAGGCCGGCAACGCGGTCCGCCTCGGAATCGAGCGCCGTCAGCATGATCACAGCAGCCGACGAGCCCTCACGGCGCAGTTCGCTGCAGACCTCAATTCCGCCCATGCCGGGAAGCATCAGGTCGAGCACGAGCAGGTCTGGTCGGTTCACCCTTGCCAAAGAAAGCGCTTTTTCACCGTCACCAGCTACAAACACTTCGTAACCCTCTGCAACGAGGTTGTACCGAATCGCCTCTTGCAAGTTTCGGTCATCCTCTACGAGGAGAACCTTGCTTCTGGCGGCTACCTTTGTGTCTTGTTCCAGAATCTGGAATTACCTCGATTTAACATCAATCCGGATCGCGTCCAGATCGGGTGTAGAAACGAATGTTACTTCGTTAACAGGCTGTCAGCAGAATGTTATTTGGCGGTTAGCCCAACGCGAGGAACTGGGGAGAGCCTACAAGGTCAGACTACGGGGTGATGTCACGCCACGCGTTTACGGCGGTTATTGATGTAGTCGACAAGCACGTAGTCACCGAGGCTTTCTGGCGTCGTGTAGAAGGCTCTGCCGCGGTTGATTCGAGACACGTAGTCGATGAACTGGGTGAGGTAGCTGGTCCGTTCCAGCATGAACGAGTTGATGACGATCCCGGCCGATGTGCAGCGCCGAACCTCATCGAGCGTTAGTGCCACCGTTCGTTGGCTAGGTGGATAGTTGAAGTAGGGAACGCCATCTTCGAGGTGAGCGGTCGGTTCGCCGTCTGTGACCATAATCACCTGCCGTGTGCCCGCTCGCTCCTTCGTCAGTATTCGTCGTGCAAGCATCAGCGCGTGATGCATATTTGTGCCCTGCAACCACATGTTCGGCTGTAGTTCCGGCAGTTCTGAGAACCGTACCTCTTCCGCATGATCTGAAAAGCCGATGACGAAAAGCCTGTCGCGCGGGAACTGTCCCTGGATCAGTGACTGGAGCGCCATCGTGACTTTTTTCGCAGCAGCCCAGCGACCTCCATTGAACATCGAGCTGCTCTGATCCAGCAACAAGACCGTTGCTGCGCTGACTGTGTGCTCGGTCCGGTCGACTTCGAAGTCTTCGATCTCAAACCGCACTGGCGTTCCCGGGCCTGAGCGGAACACGGCGTTCATCAGCGACTTGTTCAGGTTCGGTCTGAACGGCTCCCCCGGCTCATAGTGTCGCGTGTCTCCGGTGACCTCGCCGCCCTGCCCTGACTCAGCAATCCGGTGTCCGCCCACATTCGCCTTCGAAAGACTGCCGAAGACCTCGTGCAGGGCCCTATCTGCAAGCCGCCGGACTGCCTTCGGAGTCAGCTCCCATTTATCACCGGATTTGCGGATGTAGCCAAGCTCTTCCAGCGCACGAGCGATATCTTCCAGTTCGTCGATCGCCTTCTTCGCATCGTCACCCAGCATCTCACCAAGCTGATCCGTATCAATGGCATCGAGGTCTCCTGACCTTCCGGCCTGTTGCAGAGACCGCTCCATCGTGTCCATCTGTTGCAGTTGTCCCATCATATCCATCGCCTGGTCGAGCGTCAGGGACTCCTCACCCATGAACGGGTAGGCACGCGCCAGCTCTTCTGGTGGGCGAAGCTGTTGCAACAGAGCCGCCATTCGAGCCATCTCTTGCAGCGTTTCTGGGTCCATCGACTCTGTTAACGATTCGATCAACTGCTGTCGCTCTTCGGGTGACATTCCTGCCATCAGCGATTGGGCCTGCGCCATCTGCTGTTGCATCTGGTCCAGAAGCTCATCCAGGTTCTGCGGCGGGTCATTTCCGAAGTTCTGACCGAACCGGTCTATGAACTGCTCGAACGCTGACTGCAACTGATCTTCTGTCGCACCACGCAGCTTCTGTTCCATCAGATCGCTCATGCCGCGCATCATGTCACGCAGCTCCTGACGCTCACCGTCACCCATCTGCTGAAGGTTCTCGGCGGCCTCTTTCGCCACGTTGCCGATCATCTGTCGGCGCAACATGTCCATCAGCTCTTTGAACTGATCCCTGGCCGTTGAGTCGATAAAGTCGTGGTCACTCAACTCCTTTACCGCTCCCGCGACGCTTGGTGGCAGGTTGTCCAGCTTCTCCTGAGCCGCATCAGCCCGTTGCTTGACCAGTTCCATGGCTGATTGCATCTGATCCTGCAATTCAGGTGGAACATCCTTCATGCGCTCTTCAGCCTGTCGGATACTCGCCTTAGCGCCACTCCGTTCATTTTTCTCGACCTCGCGCATTCGCTCGCGCAGATCGTCCATCACGGAGTCCATGTCGTACCGGAACAACTCTTGATTTCGCTGCTGTTGAAGCCGCTGGATCAGGTCCTGTAATCCCTGCATTCGTGACCCTTCCGGCGATTCCATGCCGGAGCGAAACAGATCGCGAAGTGCTGAATCGAGATCGCCTGAGTCGAAGATCGAATCGGCAATCTCGTCAAATAGCTCGCTGCCGTCCGGCGCGAACGGCTGCTGAGTACCGTCCCACCTTGAGTAGCGGTAAGAGGTCACAGTGACTACTCCCTATTTCGTCTTCGTCTGCGCTCGAACTTCCGCCTGAGCTCGGCTCGCCTCTCGTCATCCAGCCCTTCACCGATGCCAGTGTCAGGAAGTGGGGGAGGCGGTGGCTCTTTTACATACCTGAATCCGCCTTCGATGACGTCGCGATTGAGCTGCCTGGTCAGGTGCAGGCCCTCCAACACGAACTCGACCGCCGATGCCGATTCAGCCTCAGAGCCGTCGCAGCCGAGCGACTTCACGATTTTCGCCAGCGCCGGAACTTCAGCCAATCCGCGGGCATAGTCCGTCGATGGCAGATTGGCGCTGGCCTCAGCGGTCACTCCCGACTCGAAACTGGAGACGATCTCGGCCAGTGAACCAGCGGGAACCAATCGATTGAACACTTCGACAACTGAGCGGCGAGTGAGGTCTTCAATTACGCGGTCTTCCCTGCCCTCTTCGAAGGTCTCAAGCTCGATCTTGCCACGCATGGACGAAGCGAGCGCAGGAAGATCAGTGATTCGAGGCGATGCACAGTCCTCGCCAACCTTAATGGCTCGTCTTAACGCAGCACTTCGAAGAGTTTCGTAGTTGGATATCGAGAGCCGCACGCTAACGCCGGAGCGTTGGTTGACCTCTCCACTGCGCCGAGCCTGATGGCTTAGCTCTGCAACGATCTCTGACATGAAATCTGGCACGACGACCTGGAGGCCGGTGTCAGTGAACTGCACACTCTCCTGGTCAACGATGCTCCGTTCGTGCTCGGTTGTCTCCGGATAGTGCGTTCGCACCTGCGCGCCGAACCGGTCTTTCAACGGAGTGATGATTCGACCGCGGTTTGTGTAGTCCTCCGGGTTCGCAGTAGCAACTACCATGATGTCGAGCGGAAGGCGAATGTTGTAGCCACGAATCTGAACGTCCCGCTCTTCCATGAGGTTGAAGAGACCAACCTGGATTCGCTCGGCAAGGTCAGGAAGCTCATTGACGCAGAAGATGCCGCGGTTGGTGCGTGGAATTAGGCCGTAGTGGATGGTCAATTCGTCGCTAAGGTAACGGCCTTCGGCAACCTTAATGGGGTCGACGTCGCCGATTAGGTCCGCCATCGAAACATCAGGAGTCGCCAATTTTTCACCGTAGCGCTCGTCTCGGTGCAGCCACGCGACAGGAGTCTTGTCACCCTGCTCTTCGATCATTGCACGACCTGTTGCCGAAATTGGACTTAGCGGGTCGTCGTTGGTTTCGGTTCCAGCTAGATACGGCACATACTCGTCGAGGAACTGGGTCAGCGAGCGAATAAGACGTGACTTGCCCTGGCCTCGCTCTCCAAGAATGGCGATGCTCTGACCGGCGAGAAGAGCATTTTCCAGTTCGGGGACCACGGTACGCTCATACCCGACGATACCTGGAAGAAGCGGATCACCCGATTTCAGGCGCTTGATAACGTTGCGATGAATCTCGGCACTGATCGTCCGCGGTTGATACCCGGACTGCTTGAGCTCCCCAAGGGTTTCGGGTTTTGAGGTGCTCGGATTCGAGGTCTTCGAAGTTTTGGAAGTTGGCATCGCGGACATCCGTAGTCTGGTGGCGTGTTTTAGTGCTACGGAGCCTGAGCCTTACCGGTTCAGGTTCCCCATCCGGTCCGGGCCTGAAGTTGATAGTCGCACAACTCAGCCGTCAGTGCCAGCGCCGGCGACTTCAGAGACGACTGCGCCGGTCAAACTCGTTCTCGCGCCCCAGATTTCGCGGACCGGTAAGCTGCGTCGATGATCTCGATTGCAGCCATGCCCGCCCAGCCGGGGGCATAGTTGGTTTCGGTCTTTCCGTTGACGAGGTCGGCGAAATTGTCGGGAGGTCCACCGCCGCGGTACTCTCCGGCATCTTCACCCAACTGCATCTCGAAATGGTCGCCATCGTGGCGCTGGACCGCAAGGCGAGAGCGGTCGCAATCGATGCTCATCACGCCTTCCGTGCCGAATATGCGCACATCAAGCTGAAACCCGATGTCCTCTGGCATGCTACCCGCGCCGGAGAACGATCCGATGGCGCCAGACGTGAACTCGACTGAAAAGGCATCATACAGTTCGACTCTGCTGGTTGGAGCGGATGTCACCGCCGATACCGAACTAGCTCGTAGCTCAGTGAGCCATGAAGCCATTCCGGCCGAGTGCGACATCTGGGCCAGGGCGTACCCGCCGCCTGCCATCTGGGGATCGGCCCACGTGCCCGCTGCGGGTTCGAACATAACCTCGCCTTCGCCACCTCCGTCTGAGAGGAAGCGTTTCCCTTCGAGCAGTTTTCGAATCGGGGACGCCATGTGGCACATCACGAATTCAATCTCACCGACCGCGCTTTGCTCCATCCGTTTCTTGG
>JAJCYX010000149.1 GCA_029262715.1 Chloroflexota bacterium | reverse complement strand
ATACGCACTGTTCCTGAAGCCATTTTGGAGAGAGTGTTGCACGTGAACTAGAAAAAGATGAGACGTATTGCGTTGAGGATCAGCGCGCCAACGATGCCGGCACCGACGTCATCTAACATGATGCCTGTGCCACCGTGGATCTTCTCAAGTTGACGGATTCCCAGTGGCTTCAGGATATCGAGGACTCGAAACAGGAAGAAGCCTGCCAGCAGCCAACCCCACGTCGTTGGTAAGAACGCCACAGTTACCCAGACACCGACCCATTCGTCGATCACAACTCGCTTTGGGTCGGGATCTGCCGTAGTGCTGACTCGGTCGGCCGCCCATATACCGATCAGTGCTGTCGCCACGATCATCACGAAGAACCACGGCGAGTCGCCTTCGCCGTTGAAGGGCAGCGCCCAGTAGAGCAGCAGAGCCGCCGCACTACCGGCTGTCGCAGGCGCAATGGGCCACTTGCCCGTTCCAAAGCCGGTTGCTATGGGTTCGGCTATGTATCGCTTCAATTTGGTGGAGTTTGCGATTTGAGTTTCCGAGTCACGGCCTGGTTGCGGAGTAGCGATGAGCCGAGTCTGTGTAATTTTTCTCTTTGAGCTGCTCGATTATGCCTGTCTTGCTCATGCCGCAGACGGGCGATCCCGCAAACAGACTCAGAAAATAACAAAGGCCCGCCGATGAAACTTCGGCGGGCCTTGCACAGGTAACGGGAGCTACTCAGTCACCTACGGCCATATTCTGAGCGTCCAGCACATCGATGCCGGAACGTACCTGGCCCAATGTGTCTGCAATCTTCTCTTCCAGCATGAACAGGACCTCACGGGCGTAGTTGTCCGCGCCACGCCGTCTGTCCGCTGCGTCTTTCTCAGCGCCAGCCAGAACCTGGTTCAACTTGTTCTGCGACTCGGCTACGATCTTCGACGCCTTATCCTGGGCAGCCTTTTCGATCTCGCTAGCCTTTTCGTCAGAGGCCTTAACGATCTCAGACTCGCTCAACATATTCTGAGCATCGTTTCGAGCTGTCTCAAGCTGCGAAGAGCTCTGTTCCTCGGCAAGCGACCTGATGGTCGTTGCCTCTTCGTCTGCGTACGCCCTGATCCGGCGCGCCTCCAGCTCTGCCTGCTTGAGGATTGCCTCTTTCTGGCGAAGCACAGTCTGGGCGTCATTTACCTGCGAGGGCAGCTCACGCTTGAGCTCCTCCAGTACTTCGCCCACCTTTTCCATATTGATCAGAGTTCGTGCAGTGCCGGGCACCCTGCCGCTGTTCAACATCTCTTCTAGCTTGGCTATGTGATCCATCGATGCCATCGTTGCCTCCATCGGCAGTTCTGCGCCCGCCTTGCTATTGCGAACCGGCGCCCTTGAGCTTGTGCAGCAGTGGTGCGAGAACGTGATCCGGGATTAGCCGTGAAACGTCTGCGCCGAGCGCCGCTATTTCCTTAACCCTTGACGAGCTTACGTACTGGTACTCCAGCGAACTGAGCAGGCAAGCAGTCTCTACATCACCGATGTCACGGTTCATGAGTGCCATCTCCCGCTCATAGTCGAAATCGCTGCCAATGCGTAGTCCACGGACTATCACACCGGCCCCCTGCTCCTTTGCGAAATTTACCGTCAGGCCCTCGTATCCGGTGACCCTGGCGTTGGCCACGTCCTTCAACGCCTCGGCGAACATCTCAACCCGTTCGGTGCCTGAAAACATCAACTTTTTCGATGTCTGCTGTACAACCGCGACAATCACCTCGTCGAACATGTTTGCTGCCCGTTCGACCATATCGACATGACCGTTTGTCACCGGGTCAAAGGTGCCCGGATATATAGCCTTCACCAACTTTGCTCAGGCTCCCTTGCCAGTTTGGCTTCCGTCAGTCCCGTTCTCTTTTCCCACGGGCTGATAGACCGAGACCGCTGTGTCGCCGTAGCGCCTGCGGGTTTTGATCACCAGGCCGTTCAATTCGTCCGGCAGCTCCGTCTTGTGAAAGTGCTCCAGCAGTACCGTTGCGTCTTCCGACATAAGATCGTTTTCGGTCAACTTCTCTGCCAGTGCGACGAACGGGTTGTCTGCGTACGGCGGGTCCGCAAACACCACGTCAAACCGTCCTTGCTGATCTGAAACAACCCTCATCACATCACCGCACACAACGCTGGCCCTGTCTTCCGCATCGGCCTTTTTCACCGCTGACTTCAACTCTTCGCAACGCCTGCGGCTCTTTTCGACCATCACGGTCCGTGCAGCGCCTCGCCGAAGAGCTTCCAGACCGAAACCGCCTGTCCCCGCGTACAGATCGAGTACAGCCATGCCTTCAACGCCTTCCGGTCCGAACATCGAAAAGAGCGCGGACAGCACGCGTGAGGTAGTCGGCCTGACTGCTTTCGATCTACCTGACCTACCTGAACTGGGCTGGCGATTTTGCCGGGTCAACCGCTCAGCTCCTCACCGGACATTCCAGATTCAGGTTGATCTCGCATGCGCAACCCGGAATCGGATGACCTGCACTTCATTATTCATATCGCCGGTCTCTGCAAACAACTTACTGTCAGCGCGTGTTTCGACCATGTTTATGGTTGATATGCCCTGAGAGCATCTCGTCGTGCAGGTTACTTCGTCTCAAATCAACCTGACCGTAGTGTGATCGTCCCACTACAATGTCAAGTCCGTCTCCGGACTGGATAGGTGAACGCTCTAAAGGCTGTTCCTGTGCATGTCGCGGCATTCACCCAGCAATCCTAAAACGACTGACTCCGAACATGACCGAACGTGACAATGCGGAAAACGAGACCGATATCTCAACCGATCAGCCAGTAGACGAGACTGAACGGCTGGCCGGTGAAGCGCGCCTGATGCACGACAGGCGCGCCAAGGTCGATGCCTTGCGGGAGAAGGGTATCGATCCCTACCCGCGCAGTTTTCATCGTTCGCACACCGCTGCTGAGGCGATAGCGCTGCTCGAGTCTGCCGAGGCGGGTGTGGGAGAGACAGAAGAGCCTGTGAAGACCGAATCTGTCACGGTTGCAGGGCGAATCATGGCTCGCCGTGGCATGGGCAAAGCCTCGTTTATCGATCTTAAAGATGGCTCTGGCCGCATCCAGCTTTTCGCTCGCCAAAATGTGCTCGGGGACGATTTCGAACTGCTGGACTTGCTTGATCTCGGTGACATCGTCGGTGCCGGCGGCTCAGTCATTCGCACTCGCCGGGGTGAGCCGAGCATCGAGTTGATGTCGATAACCGTGCTGACGAAGGCGATTCGACCTTTACCTGACAAGTGGGCAGGGCTGCAGGACATCGAGGCGCGGACCAGGCAGCGCTATCTCGATCTGATATCGAACGAACGCGCGATGAGGAACGCTCGTCTGCGACCGGCAATCGTTGCTTCCATCAGGAGCTTCATGATCGAGCGCGGATTTGTTGAGGTTGAGACACCGATGCTCGTGCCGGTCGCTGCTGGCGCTTCCGCAGAGCCGTTCACAACGCACCACAACAGCCTCAACAGGGACCTCTATCTTCGGATCGCCACAGAACTACCTCTGAAAAAGCTGCTCGTTGGTGGCATGGAGAAGGTGTTCGAGATCGGCCGCCTGTTTCGCAACGAGGGCATCGACCATGATCACAACCCCGAGTTCACCACTATGGAGAGCTACGAGGCGTATGCCGATTACAACGACGTGATGGAGATGGTTGAGCAGATGGTTTCGACGGTTGCGCAGGAGACCACCGGGTCGATGCAGCTTCCGCCTGCCGAAGAGGGTGGCACGGTGATCGACCTGACGCCGCCGTGGCCAAGACTTGATCTTCGGCAAGAGATCATCAAGCAGACCGAGATAGATTTCATCGAGTGCAATGATGTGGAATCGCTGTCTCAGGCGATGCATGAGCGTGGAATCCACGTTGAGCCCGGACTGTCATGGGCAAGATTGCTGGACAAAGTCATATCATCAGCGGTCGAGCCGAAACTTGTGCAACCCGCATTCCTTGTCGACTACCCGGTCGAGATGTCACCGCTTGCAAAACGAAAACCCGGCACTGACGGCATCGTCGAGCGGTTCGAGGCTTTCGCCCTTGGCAGTGAGATGGCTAATGCATTCACAGAACTGAACGACCCTGTTGACCAGCGAGAGCGCTTCGAGCAGCAGGAGCGTATGCGGCTGGAGTTCTCGGACGACGAGGCTGACCGCCTCGACGAAGACTTCCTGGTCGCCATCGAACACGGAATGCCGCCTGCAGGCGGGCTTGGAATCGGCATAGACCGGTTGACCATGCTGATCTCACGCGAGGAGTCCATCCGTGAAATTATCCTGTTTCCGCAATTGAGGACCTGATCCGAGCGTCAGGGCGAAACCAAATCCGATCTCCATTCGAAGTGTAAAAAATGCTTGATCTCACAGAAATCGTCAGACAAACCGACGCTGTTCGCGCCGCTCTTGTGCGACGCGGCGAGACCGATCCGCCGGTTGATCGAATCGTCGAGCTGGACGTCGAACGAAGACGCCTAATTGCGCAGGCCGACACAGACCGTGCAACTCGCAATATGGTCAGCAAGCGCATCGGTGATGAGAAGCGAAAGCCGACTCCTGAAGAGATCACCGAGATGCGTGAGACAAATGACCGCATCAAGGCGACAGAGCAGGCACTTGGTGTGATTCAGGCAGATATTCGTGAGTTGATCATGCCTCTGCCGAACCTACCCCTCGCCGACGTACCGGACGGGCTGGATGAAGAGGGCAATGTCGTCGTCGAGACCGTTGGCGAGGAGACTCACATTCCCGGGGCACAGGCTCACTGGGACCTCGGCCCGGCACTCGGAATACTCGATCTCGAGGCAGGTGCATCAATAGCCGGAGCTCGCTTCTACGTGCTGAAGGGCAAGGGCGCGAGGCTTAGCAGGGCGCTATCGGCGTGGATGCTTGACACCCACTCCGACGAAAACGGCTATACAGAGATCGAGCCACCGCTGCTTGTGCGCGGTGAGACGATGACCGGTTCCGGCAACTTGCCCAAGTTCAAGGACAATCTGTACAGGGACGATGAGTCAGACCTGTGGCTGGTTCCAACGGCAGAGGTGGCGCTAAACGGGTTGCACCAGGGGCAGATCATTGGTCCAGGCACGCTTCCGCTCAAGTACGTTGCGCAGACGCCGAGCTTTCGCAAGGAGCACACCGCTGCCGGACGAGATGTGAGAGGCATCAAGCGGGTGCATCAGTTCGAGAAAGTGGAGATGTTCCGATTCGTCGAGCCGGAAGACTCTGAGTCGCAACTAGAAGAGATGGTGGCCCAGGCTCGATCTCTCTGTGAGCGGCTGGGTCTTGCGCACAGAGTCTTGAAGCTCTGCGCAGGTGACATCGGCTTCCAGTCGGCGAAGACCTATGACATTGAGGTGTGGGCACCGGGTTCCGGCGAATGGCTTGAGGTCTCGTCTATCTCGACATGTATCGATTTCCAGGCACGACGGAACAACACGCGCTACAGGCCGGCAGCAGGCGAGCAGGTGCGTCTACCGCACACGTTGAACGGCTCCGGTCTTGCAATTCCACGTATCTGGATTGCCGTGATCGAGAACGGTCAGCAGCCCGATGGATCTGTTGTGATTCCAGAGGTTCTGAGGCCATATACCGGCTTCGACAAGATCGAGTCGATGGACTAGTCGGTTCGCTTAACCACCGGGATAGACAGCGGCCCGCTGGTACTGCTTCGGCCAGTAGTTGAGCCTGTCGCCAAGTTCCGCAGCAGCATGAAGAGGCCAGTACGGGTTTCTTAGCAATTCTCGGCCCATGAAGATAGCGTCGGCCTGCTCACTCTGCAGAATCTGCTCCGCCTGTTCCGCTTCAGTAATCATGCCGACCGCGCCTGTGGCGATACCAGTCTGCTCCCTGATGGCAGCGGCGAATGGCACCTGGTAGCCGGTAAATGGGGTCAGCGTCTGGGCCGGCGAGTTACCACCCGATGATGTGTCGATCAGGTCCACTCCGGCGTCTTTGAGCCAGCCGCAGAACTTGATCGCATCGTCAAGATCCCATCCACCGTCGACGTACTCTGTCGCTGAAATCCGAACGAAAAGTGGCAGGTTGTCGGGCCATACCTCACGGACCGCTCGGGCTATCTCCAGCGGGAAGCGGGCACGCTTTTCTGGACTACCGCCGTATTCGTCCTCTCTAGTATTCGAGAGAGGCGACAGGAATTCGTGCGCAAGATATCCGTGCGCGAAGTGCAGTTCGACAACGTCAAACCCGGCGTGAAGAGCACGCTCTGCGGCCGCTGCCCACGCTTCAACAAGATTCCCGATCTCACGGATCGTCAAAGCACGCGGAACGGCAAGATTCTCGTCGAACGGAAGATCGGACGGCCCAACAGGCTGCCAGCCACCATCAGCCTCAGACAGCAATTTCCCACCGTTCCACGGCTGAGATGTCGATGCCTTACGTCCTGCATGCGCAATCTGCATCGCGGGAACGGCTCCCTCCGATCGGATGAAATCTGTGATCGGCTTAAACGCTTCCGCCTGGTCGTCGTTCCAGATCCCTGTGTCCCAGGGGCTGATGCGGCCTTCGGGCGCAACTGCCGTCGCCTCCGTCATCACAAGCCCTGCACCGCCGGATGCGCGGGTTCCAAGGTGAACGGTGTGCCAGTTGGTGGGACTGCCGTCTTCGGCTGAGTACTGGCACATCGGCGCTACAAATAGGCGGTTGCGAACGGTCAGGTCCCTGAGGGTGATTGGTGAAAACAGATTGCTGGTCATCTCGTCCTTTCGGAACAGGCGAACAGTCGTACGGAAGATGCGGACACAGGTGTGGTGGAGTGCGAAAAGATCGTCTCTGGCAGAAAGATATTAACTCCGGGAGACCCGGCGGTGAAGAAGGCTAAGGTGCGCTGAAACTGATGGAGTAGTCGAGCGATCCTGTCACATCTGGCGTGACGACGCTGACTGCGACAATCAACTGCTCGCCACTGTCGGTACCTCGCACGACGACCTCTGCGACGCCACTGGCCCCAACATTCAGTCGCTGCACAATCGCCTCAGTGTTCGACGTGTCGTGAATGACCTGCACAAGATACTCAACAGGCAGCAGGTCGTTGATCAGAGCAAAGCCCTCACTGCTCCAATCGCCCGCGTCGTCGGTGTTATCGCTCCATCCGATCTCGGGGATAGTGAAATCATCGAAGCACGCGCCACGGTCATGGATTGCGTCGTCTGTGATGTACTCGATCCTGAGCAAGATCTCAGATCCGGCGTAGCGGGACAGGCTTACCTCATCCTGGACCCATTCGCCGCTCTTGCCCGTAAGACCGGGACCGAAAGCGGTGCCGTTTGGGTTTGCGAACGAACCGCGATCAGAAGCGAGGATCTGCCATGTTGAGCCGCCGTCAGTCGAGACCTCGACGTAAGCGTAGTCCCAGTCTTCTTCGATTGCATACCAGGTCCAGTACTCGAACGTTGCCGCATCGACATCTTGAAGGTCGACAGTGCGTGTGAGAGTCGTGTCGATAGAGTCCCCGGCATTGGACCACCAGCAACTGTCGCCGGAATGTGGTTGTGCCGGGAATACCTGGCCCGTCGGCACACCGTTGAAATCGATACGTAACTCGTCACCAGGGTTCTGTACCACGTAGTAGTTCGTGCCAAAGGGTCGTACCGAATCGGTGATTATCTCTGACGGAGAGACAGCGCTAGAGCGAGGTGTCTGGGTCTGTCTTTCTGGGTGGCCGAACAGTCCCGAGTCGTCGTCTGCGAAGTTTGCAACCACCCAGTCGGAGAACAGATCGACCGCGTCTCTCGAAAAGCCCATCTCCAGCATCACTGCGTCGATAGAGTTGAGGCCGTCTTCCGGGTGTTCAACAATCGCTCTCAGCATTTCAGATCCGCCGTAGTGCGCTGAGATGTATTCGAAGAAGAGGGCGGCAGCACCGTAGTTAGGTGATGCCTCGAATATCTCCGGCTCCCACTGCACGAGCGAGGTATTTGGTTTGCGCAGAAAGGCAGATACTGAATCCGGTGGGATGCCTGCAAGGCCGGAAGCGACTTCGGACAATCCCTCGTTCACCCATGACTCTTCGCCGGCGTCTGCTGCCCAGTGAACCGCGTGTTGGAGTTCGTGAGCCAGCGTGCTCTGGTAGCCGATGCCACCGAGCGTGAGGAGGTTACCCGAGATATATATCGTCTCTCGCTGGTTGCTTTCGGGCTGAATCAGAATCGGATATTCGTCGATTCCGCTGAAGTAACCGGCAACACCGGGCCGAAGCTCGCCATGGAAAATGACGATGCGCGGATCATTGTCAATCCCGGGGCTCCAGACCTCTCCAAGAGAATCACTGACGCTGGGCCAGATCTCCAATTCGAACTGCCTGGCCGCCTGGGACAGTCTGCCCTGGTCAGGGTCGAATCCGTCTTCAAACACCCAATAGGCGTTCTCAGAAATAAACTTGACCTCAGCGGAAACGGTCTCGTTACCGTTTGCCCTGCTCACACTCCAATCGAATTGATCGCCCATCCTCAACGGCCCGGG
>JAJCYX010000148.1 GCA_029262715.1 Chloroflexota bacterium | reverse complement strand
TCCCAATCTGGGAGGGAGGAACACGGAAACACGGCCACATCCTTATCAATCAGTAACCCGTGAATCACCGGAGAACGCGGCTTGCCGC
Organism: Chloroflexota bacterium; assembly: GCA_029262715.1. GTDB lineage: Bacteria > Chloroflexota > Dehalococcoidia > Lucifugimonadales > Lucifugimonadaceae > JAJCYX01. The sequence goes on along the minus strand of JAJCYX010000148.1, from coordinate 2,804 downwards.
CTAATGCTTCACCAACTTCGTGTACCTGCCGCCAATCAGCCACTCGGCGCTATAGATGTTTCCATCTGCATCAGTGGCGATTCCGTGCGGGCTGTTCAGCTTTCCCGGCTCCAGCACCTGCGAGCGAACTACGTTGCCAGCGTCGTCGAGATTGTTAGGCCAACCCGGAACGTCGTCGGCGCTGTTGCGCTCGACCCGCGCTATCGGTTCGTTCTCAGCGATGTAGCAGACAAAGCGATCTTCGATATCGAACACGGCCAGACGTGATCGTAGCTCGGCGACAATCAGTTGGTCCCCGTCGATAGCGAACGAGCTGGGGCTGGTCAGCACATCCGAACCGAAGGCGCGCTTGAAACCGCCTTCCATGTCGTACACCTGCACTCGGCGGTTCGCCCTGTCAGCTATGTACAACTCTGGCTCAGATTTCCGGTAGTCGATCCAGACGGAGTGAGGGCATGCAAACCGCCCGGCCCCGCCTTCCTCACCACTGATACTGCTTACATACTCACCGCTGCTAGTGAACCTGTGGACGTAACTCTCGCCATAGCCGTCGCCAATCCAGATGTCGCCGTTGCCACCACGTGACGACTCGTGGACCGTCACCGAGGTTGGTGCAAAGGTTCCCGTTTCATACGCTTCATGGTCCGGTGCGGTGATCCTTGCCACTACCTTGCCATCGAGAGTGACCTTCAGGACATGGGGTCCGGTTCCATCGTCAGTCGGCACATATGTGCCGCCAGCCTTGATGTTCTTGCGACCGGGGTCTGCAGCCCACAGATACTGCTGTGTGCCGTCATCTTCCAGCGCAAGCTGATGCACCTCACGCGCCGGAATGTCCCATGACTTCAGCAGCTTGCCGCCGGTGTCGAAGAACAGGATTGTCGAGTCGCCCGGATGAACGGTGACCACTTCGCCCGCCGACGTGACGGCAACGCCAGGGTGCGCCCAGCCTTCTCGCCGACTCTCACTGTCAGGAAACTGCGCCCAGTCATCCACCCATTCGTAGACGTTGTCACCGGTTCCAGTAAGCATCTGTTGTCTCCGTGCAGACTCTTGTTCGTTCTCCCTCCCGATTCGGATGAGGGAGAAAGATGATGTCCCAACGATCTCATCAACAATCCAACCCTGCAAACAAGCGCTCTCAAACTGAAAACGCGGCTGCGCCGCCTAGGGGTGCAGGATCACCTTTGTGTAGCCATCTTCCCTGCGGTCGAACTTCGTGTAAGCCTCCGGTGCATCATCCAGAGGAATCTCGTGCGAGACCACGAAAGACGGTGCTGCTCGGCCCGAAATAATCATGTCCCGTAGGTAAGAGTTGTACTGCTTCACGTTGCACTGGCCTGTGCCCAGACTCAGCCCCTTCTCGAACAGTCGCCCAAAGTTGATCGACAGAGCGCCGCGAGAAGCGTTCTCATCGACACCACCCGGATCAGATGGCACGTAAAGCCCCGGAATGCCGAGCGCACCGGTCGGGTTGACCAGATCGATCAACTGGTTCAGAACGATATTTGGAACCTCATCCTGCTCGCCACCGACAGCCGAAGACCCCGCCTTTGTAGCCTGGTAACCCACCGCGTCGATGCCCTTGTCCACGCCTGTGCCACGGCGGTCCTTGATCTGCTGCACCGGATCGCCCTCGTCATAGTTGATTGGGATACCGCCAATCTCCTCCGCCTTCGCAAGCCGTTCACCAACGTGGTCCACCACGTACACCTCAGCCGCACCACGGATCAGGCTGCTGTAGGCCGCCATCAGGCCAACCGGACCAGCGCCGAACACAGCCACGCTCTCACCCGGCCGCACACCCGCAAGCTCGGCACCGTGATATCCGGTCGGGAAGATATCTGCGAGAAGCGAGAAGTCGGCCTCGTGCTCGGTCCCTGCAGGCAGCGACAGACAGTTGAAATCAGCAAACGGCACCTGTAGATACTCGGCCTGTCCGCCCACCCACGGGCCCATCGCAACATAGCCGTATGCACCGCCTGCAAAACCGGGGTTAACCGTAGTGCAGAAACCTGTGTAGCCGCCCAGACAGTTCTTGCAGAACCCGCACGCAACGTTAAAAGGCATCACCACACGGTCGCCAACCTTGCGGTCCTTAACCGCCGGACCAACCTCTTCGATAACACCCATGTTCTCGTGACCGAAAACGATCCCTGGCTCGGCTGCGGTCCGGCCTTCGTACATGTGCAGATCGGAGCCGCATATGCAAGAAGATGTGATCCTGACTATCGCATCGTTGGGATGCAGAATCTGCGGGTCTGGCACGTTCTCGACCGCTACCGAAAACGGCTCTTTGTAAACAACTGCCTTCATGAATTCGTCCTCTCTTACTTACGTTTTTGTTCCCCTAATAAGGAGAGGTGAATGGCTATCGGCTCAGCAGTTGTTCGATCAGCCCCACCACTTGTTCCGGCTGCTCAGCGACAACCATGTGAGCCGCGTCGTTTATCACGTGGACACCTGCGTTTGGCATCGCATCGGCGAACGTTTGCGCGTAGCTCGATGAGATGATTCCGTCATCAGCACCCCATATGACCGATGTTGGCTGCCGCACACGATGCAGGCGCTTGCTCAGTCCGCGGTTCGGAATCGGCCATAGATACTTCGCAGCAGTAGACATCGACTTCGCCCGCTCGACCAGGTATCGAATGGTCGCCTGGCCTTCGTCCGTGTCCGGGTCGACCTCCGTCATGCGCGCCTGAGGTGCCGTGGCAATCGCAACGGCAGGTTCAGACTTTGCGTTGGCATACATTGCCTCGGCAAGTTCCGGTAGAGGGACGGTAAACAGATCAATGATTGGC
>JAJCYX010000147.1 GCA_029262715.1 Chloroflexota bacterium | reverse complement strand
CCATTCCAAGATCACGACCGCTACGCGCTGTGCCATCTGGGGAGAGTGTTGCCATTGCCTGGAATCTGATCAAGGCAGCGAAGAGCCCGGTCGTTCTTGCTGGATACGGCGCAGCCCGAAAAGGCTCGAGCAGCGCATTGCGGCGACTCGCAGAGACGACGGGCATCGGCGTAATCAACACGTTTATGGCTAAGGGCGCGATCGATCGGAACTCGATGAACAGCCTGTTCACGATTGGGTTACAGGCGAAGGACCTGATCTCGAAGGCGCTCGACGAATCCGATCTCGTGATCACCGTCGGTTATGACATGGTGGAGTATCCGCCGAAGCTGTGGAATTCCGACTGCAGCAAGCGAATCGTGCACTTAGATTTCACACCAGCCGAAGTCGATGAGAATTACCGCGTCGAGGTAGAAGTTGTCGGAGATGTAGCGAGCGGTTTGGACATGTTGAACGCACTGGTCGAAAAGGAACCGTTCAGCATCGACATGACCCGGCAGCATGCTATTCGGCACGAGATGCTCGCTGAGTTTCGTGCACATGACGGTGACTCCGACGAAGGACCGGTGCGGCCCCAAAAGATTCTTTCGGACGTGCGGGAGTTCCTGGGGCCGAAGGACATAGTGCTCTCGGATGTCGGTGCTCACAAGATGTGGATAGCCCGGCACTATCAGTGCGATGAGCCAAACACATGTCTGATCTCGAACGGCTTCGCGTCGATGGGCTTCGCGCTTCCGGGCGCATTGAGTGCGCATATGGTTTATCCAGACCGCAAAGTGCTTGCGATTGCCGGAGACGGCGGATTCCTGATGAATGTGCAGGAGATGGAGACGGCAAAACGGCTGAACAGCAACATTGTGGCAATGGTCTGGGAGGACCACGCCTACGGGCTGATTGCCTGGAAGCAGGATAATCAATACGGAAGGCACACTGACCTTTCGTTCACGAACCCAGACTGGAAACTGTTGTCAGAGTCGTTCGGATGGGGCTATACGCGAGTGTCCGGCGCAAGCGGGGTCAAGGGCGCGTTGGAGAAGTCGTTTGGTGAAACTGGGCCTTCGCTGATAGTTATCCCGATCGATTATCGCGAGAACGGCCTGCTAACAGAGCGGCTCGGCCAGATCGCTATGGGCATCTAGGACGACACACCGCGGCGTATCATATCGACCGACGCGGAGCGATCAGGGTTACCTGAGAGATTCTGATTCGAGTTCAGAATGACAACCTGTTCGGCTGCGCGCAGGACAGAGACCTGTCTCTGTCCTACCTGTACTCAGGGTTCGGGTGGTCAAACCTGCAGCCAGCATCCCATTGCGCTCGCTGGTTACCGTGCGCAGGCACGCCGCCGCTGTCCTTCAGCATTCGAGCGAAGTGCATCAGGTTCCAGGTCATGAAGGTTGTGTTGCGATTGGTGAAATCGTTGTTCAGACCACCCCCTTCATCGAGATAGGACGGGCCTGGACCTACATCGCCAATCCAACCAGCGTCAGCCTGCGGTGGAACGGTGTAGCCGAGGTGCTGTAGCGAGTAAAGGATATTCATTGCACAGTGCTTTATTCCGTCCTCATTGCCCGTAATCAGGCAGCCCCCAACGCGGCCGTAGTACGCATACTGACCTGCTTCGTTCAGGTCACCTGAACTGGAGTAGAGCCGTTCGATGACCTGCGTGCAGACTGACGATTTGTCACCGAGCCAGATTGGAGAGCCTACGACCAGGATGTCAGCAGCTTTCACCTTCTCGTAGATACCGGGCCAGTCGTCAGCATTCCAGCCGTGCTCAGTCATGTCAGGGTAGATGCCCGTCGCGATTTGGCTGTCCACTGGTCGAAGCGTCTCGGTCTTAATGGCGTTCGCTTCCATGATCGCTGCTGAAATCTTCATCAACCCTTCGGTGTTTGAGATCTCAGGAGATTTTTTCAACGTGCAGTTGAGGAATAGTGCGGAGAGGTCCGAGAAGTCGGTGGTCGAAGATTCACAGAGTTCTTTCTGTTGTTCGTTGAGCAAGGCCGTTCTCCGCAATCTGTTTCGTTGATCTGTACAAGTTGGCATCTGAGATGCGCAGTTATTGTTGCAGACGCCGCCACACTACGGGTAACGAATTGCCCAAGGGACTACAGATGTGTCCTCCTTCAACAGCACAATCGCACAGGTAGAGAACGGCGGCAGTATCGTCCGCGGGTACTGGCGTGGTGGACGAGGGATCTGACTGGCGATAGCAGGATGCCAGTGAGTGACGAGACAGTCTGGCTATCGTCATTCGATGCCGGAAAAGTATGACCGCAAAGCCCGTTGGAGGCTGATAGCCCTCTCTCCTTCGGGAGGAGAGAGGGCACTGCCAATCCTAAGCCGGGGTTAAACGTCTCGGCTTTCCTGCTGGGTTGCTGATGCAAGCCGTTCGGACGTTCGGCGATTCAGGTTTCTGTTGCTGTTTCGGTAGATCACGAATGCGACGACTCCGGCGATGATCCAGATCGGACTGAGTACGCCTATCCAGATAGCAACGGTACCAAGTCCTGCCCCGATAGACGAGAGGGTTCTGAAGGCAGAGCGGCCGCTGTCACCCGGTGTGAATCCGCCGGTGGTCAGACTCTCAGGTTCCTCGACGAGCACCTGCATTGACCCGGTTCCTTCGGTCGAACCGGACGCAGTCTCGCCACGAACCGTCAGAACCACGTTGTAGGACTGAGGGCGACTGTTCGCGTAGTTATGTTCAATTTCAGCCGTCGTTGCTCCCGGATCAGCATCCACGGTTACTGGAGCCGAGCCATCACCAAAATCCCAGGTGTAGGTGACCGACTCAACTCCGTCCGGCCGGGTGTAGCTGCCGCGTAATGTCACATCATCGCCAGCTTCGGATATTCGGTTGCCTCCGGCAAAAACCTCAATTGGTGGAACTCGGTTGACCGTAACCACCATCACCTCTTCACCCTCGGCGGCACCAGACTCGCCTGTCCCGTTCACCGTCACCTTTACGATGTACGGCGAATCGGTTTCGTCCCTGTAAGTGTGCACAACGGGAGCCGAGATCACGCGACCTTCGGTGTCCACCGGAGCCACACCTGTAACTACCTGTCTGCCCGTTCCGTCACCGAAGTCCCATTCGATTCTGAAGTTGTCGATTCCCTGTGGTGGAGTGAACTCAGCCCGAAAGCGTACGGACCTTCCGACTGCGGCCAACTTGTCCTCACCGGCGTCTACCTCTATAGACTGCGGAAGAGCCAGTACGGTGAGGCGTACAAGTGAGAAGGTCGCGCTCTGGGATAGGAAGCTGATTCGGGCCTGCTTCGCCTCAATGTCGGACTGGATACGCGTGATCTCTTTCTGGATCGTCAGCGCATCCTCAATCTTCTCGGCTCTGCTGAACAGTTCTCGCAGCGCATCAACGGTGTCCTGGAGTGTGCGAATGCGAGCACTTGTGTCAGTGAACTCTTCCGTGAAATCCTGGCTCGTCGAGATTTCGGACACTACGTTTGAAGACAGGCCTCGAAGTGTTGCCAGAATGCTGTCGAGGCGATCAGCTGGCACACGGATGTCGATCGAGCCGCGGTGGACTTCGACGTTCTGTGTACGCACCACCCAGCCACCCTCCTGTGCTGCCAGGCTGCTGATCTGCTCGATGGCATCGGCCGGGTTGTTCACCTCGATGGACAGGTCAACATTTCGGACGATTATCCGTTCGTTGCCGAACTGCACCGGCTGCTGTTCGGCCGGGGCTTGAGGTGGCGAAGGGTTATCGGAGTCGGATAACAACTTGCGATCTTCTTCAAGCTCGTCAGAGTCAAGACCAAACACAGTCGTTGTGGCCTGTGCGGCGGGTGGACGAGATGCAGCCGGTGTTGCGGTTGCTCCTGCGGTAGCCTGAGCACTTGCCAGAGACCCTGAACCCGTGGTGAGTGCCGAACGGTTGGCAGCTGATGAGCCCGGCAAGCCAGCTGGGCTCCCACCTGCTGCCTGTTCATTCGTAAAGCCACTGGATTGGAAATCAGTGCTTGCTGATTCACTGCTTTCGCCACAGGCCACGGCGACCATCGCGACCGCCGATAACGCGAATATCGCCAGGAAGCTAAGGCGGAGTTTCGGATAGCGTTTCATATGATGTCCCTCCTGTTTGACAGGTCACCGTCGAGAACGGGTAGCGAATTGCATCAAGCAGATCGCTTCCGTAAACATAGGACGCCACTGGGTGGAGAAATGTTCCGTTTCGCCTTTTGCATCCGATTCGTCTCCCGCCTCACGAAGTGTCTGGTACCGTCAGGGCGTGCATGCATCGTCGTTCACAGACCAGTAGCCACAGATACGCTGAGTACTATTACGGAGTTTTGTTATGGCCGACCGGAAAAAGGTATTGATCACAGGTGGAGCAGGGCAAATAGGGTCGATTATGATC
>JAJCYX010000146.1 GCA_029262715.1 Chloroflexota bacterium | reverse complement strand
CGCCTCGCGGCGGGAAGGTGAGCCTCATTGCGGAGCGTGAGGGCCCGGCGAGCGTTGCGTTCAGCGTTACAGACACGGGAGCAGGAATTCCAGCAGATGAGCTGGACCGCATCTTCGATCAGTTCTACAGGGTTGACCCTTCTCGAAACCGCTCAACAGGCGGCGTCGGCCTCGGTCTCACCATCGTGAAACGCCTGGTCGAAGCGCACGGCGGTCTACTAAGCGTCTCCAGCACACCTGGCCAGGGCACCAGCTTCCGAGTAATTCTCCCAGCAGCCACCTCAAACGGCGCAGGCTAGAGCCGCGTGCGGCCTTTTCCGGTGTGGCACGAGTTGTCAATCAATTGATGGGTGGCCGCATGTCATTTTGTTCCGGTGCTTCATTCTCCCCCCCTCACCGGGAGGGAGTTAGAGGGTGGGTGCCGCGTGCGGGGTTTTCAGCAGTAAACAACGTTTTCATGCAGCAAGCTGCTTTTTGTCATCCCGACCGTAGCGGAGGGATCTGACCGCCTTTCGCTACCTCAACTTCCGGTAACCTGCGTCCTGATCTGCTAACCCCCGACTCGGAACCACCCCACCATGCCTCCCCAACCGTTCGAGCCGTTATTCGAAAACCTTCAGCCCCGAACAGTCGCAACCGGGTTCGTCTTCACCGAAGGACCGTTGTGGGACCCATCCGGCACGTTGTACGTCTCAGACGTCGACGCGCGAATTCACTACAAAGTGAACCCTGAAACAGGCGAGAAAACCGTCATCAGGGAAAACTCGGGAGGAGCGAACGGCGCAGTATTCGATCAGCAGGGGCGTGTGATGATCTGCGAACAGGACGCCCGCCGCGTGTGCAGGTACGAGCCAGATGGCAGCCTGACGTTGCTGGTGGACCGCTTCGAGGGTAAGAGGCTGAACCGCAGCAACGACATCGTCCGTGGGCCAGGCAACTCGTTCTACTTCACCGACCCAGACAAAAAGGCGCTACCCGAAGAAGAGAAGGAGCTCGGCTACGCAGCCATCTGGCGACTGAACGAAGACGGCTCGCTTCACCTCATGGCATCGGACATGAACCACCCGAACGGTCTTGCGTTCTCGCCCGACGGCAAAATCCTCTACGCATCCAACTCTCGGCCAGACCCGCACATGCACGCCTACGATGTGGCCGCAGACGGCACTCTAAGCAACTCTCGAATCGTCGACCCAATGCCCTACGGCCCCGCAGGCGAACTGGATGGAGTGCCAGACGGTCTCAAGCTGGACGCTGCTGGGAACATCTATTCGACAGGGCCGGGCGGTATCTGGATATGGAACGCTGATGAGGAACTGCTCGGCGTGCTGGAACTGCCGGAACTGCCCGCCAACCTCGGATGGGGTGACGCCGACCGCCGCACCATGTACGTCACCGCCCGCACATCCGTCTACTCTCTGCGAGTAAAAACACCCGGCATCCCGGTGCAACCGTGAGCATCGAGATCAAGCTGGCAGCGTTCGACATGGGCGGTGTGATGATTCGTGCCGACGAGTCGATTCCGGTCACCGAATATTCCCGTAGATCGGGCAAGCCTAAAGATGAAGTCTTCGCTGCCATATTTTCGCCTGAGCGCAAGCGCCCCATCGAAACCGGACGCATCACTCCGGCGCAGCACGCACGCATCGCTGCCGAGTCACTAGAATTGGAAATTAGCGAGCAGGAATTCTGGCGTATTCACTGCACCTCTCACTCTCCGAATACACCCGTTGGCAGAATCGTCGAAGCAACATCTACTCATGTGCGGGTGGCGATTGCGAGCAATTTGCCGTCGCCACACTGGGACTGGGCGAAGGCGACCCTTCCCTACTCTGACCTGTTCAACCCGGCCGTTCTATCGTTTGAGATCAGTGTGATGAAGCCCGACGCTGAGTATTTTCATACTCTCGTGAGAATGTCCGGAGTTCGGCCCAATGAGATCTTCTTCACTGACGACAACGAACAGAACATAATCGCGGCAAACAGCCTCGGTATTCGCTCTTTTCTATTCACAGGCCCAGACCAACTTCGAGCCGACCTGAAAGAGTGTGGCGTGAATGTCTGATCCGCATATACCGATCAAGCTGGCAGCGTTCGACCTTGGAAACGTGATTGTAGACGTGCAGGAGCAGATCCCTGCGCGCAAGCTTGCCGCGCTCTCAGGCAAATCTGAGCAGCAGGTTTTCGACGTGCTGTTCTCACCCGACAAGAAAGCGCTGTTCGAGTCGGGTCAGATGTCGTGGGAAGAGCACGCTGCAAACGCTATCCGTGAGCTTGAGCTGCCAATCAGCGAGCCCAAACTCAGAACCATCTACCACGAATCGTTGATACCGGACGAAACGGTGATCGCCATGGTCGCGGCGGTAGCCGAAAAGGTCGGAATAACCATCGCCAGCAATACATCGCAGCCGCACTGGGAATGGGTGCAGCAGAGCCTGTCATTTGCAAGCCGGTTCGATCCGCCGATACTGTCCCACCTTGTAGGTGCCATGAAACCGGACCCAGCGTTCTACATGCCACTGATCGAACGGTCAGGCTATGAGCCGAGTGAAATCTTCTTCACGGACGACCGCCCGGAGAACATCGCAGGAGCAACCGCTCTCGGAATCCGAGCGTTCCACTTCACAAGTGCCAGCCAGTTGCAGGCCGACCTGAAGAGCTGCGGAATAGAAGTACCGCTGTAGCGGCGCAGCCGCGTTTTCTACGTGTCATCCCGACCGCAGCGAAGGGATCTAAGCGCCATCACACAATCACTCAAGAGATTCTGAATCAAGTTCAGAATGACAAACGTTCCCCTCTCCCAGGCTGGGAGAGGGATAAAGGGTGAGGGTCGTTTCGCTTTGAAGCAGTAAGCGGAATTCTCCGACGGCAGACCCTCCCTCTAACTCCCTCCCAATCTGGGAGGGAGGACATCGCTCCCCTATTACGGCACCGCGGTGATACCTTGTCGGCGTACTCAGCCCGCCCTCTAAACCCGCCAGCCTGAGAAACCTCGCCATGACCACAACTCCCCGGTTCACCATCATCCGCGTAGATCGGCTCATCGACGGCTCCGGCGCTCCGCCGCTCGAATCAGCCGCGGTCCTGCTCGAAAACAGCACCATCAAGAGCGTCGGCAGCCAGTCCGAAGTCAGAGCACCAGACGGCGCGACCGTCACCGAACTCGACTATGGCGACGCCACGGTTCTGCCCGGCCTTGTCGACGCCCATACGCACATGATGGCCCCCGGCGACGGCACGCTCGGTGACGATGTAGCCAAAGATGACGACGACATGCTGCTGTTGCGAGCAGCGAAAAACGCACGTCACGCACTTCACTCAGGGGTCACGACAGCACGTGAAAACGGAGCGAAACATAGGGTCGGATTCTCGCTCAAAGAAGGTATTCGACGCGGTCTCGCATCCGGTCCGAGCATGGTCATCTCCGGCAGACCTCTAACGATGACCGGTGGCCACATGTGGTACTGCGGCTCCGAGGCTGACGGCGAGGCTGAGGTGCGCAAGGAGGTCCGGTCGCTCATCAAGGAGGGTGCTGATTTCATCAAGATCATGGCGACCGGCGGCAGCACCCGTTCGTCCTTCGACAACCTCGCTTCGTACACGGTCGCCGAGCTTCGCACTGCGCACGACGAAGCGCACAGGTTCAACAAGCTGACGGCAGCGCACTGCGCCAACGCAGCGGGCGTTGCGAACGCCCTGGATGCCGGGATCGACATGATTATCCACTGCGTTTTCGAGGACGAGTTCGGCAGGTATGAGTGGCGGCAGGATCTGGCGGACCAGCTTGCTGCGGCGGACGCCTGGGTGAACCCAACACTGCACGTTATGCGCGCAGGAATCGAGTCGACTGAGGCGAGATTGAAAGAACACGGCTCGACACCCCGGCAGGTGGCCGCGCTCGATGCGAATAAGCGGAATCTAGAGCACCGCATGGAGGCGACGGGGCGGCTGGCGAAGATGGGTGTGCACGTGACTGCGGGTTCGGATTCGCCGTGGAGCCACTATGCGCCCGGCCTATTCGTCAGCGAGATCGAGATTCTCGCCGAGTCCGGCCTGACCAATACCGAGGCCATAGTGAGCGCTACCTCGGGAGCCGCAACGTCGGTGGGCGCAGGTGAGCGGGCAGGCGCACTCGAACCGGGCCGCCCGGCGGATGTACTGGTAGTAGAAGGCAACCCGCTAACAGACCTCTCGCAACTATGGAAGGTTCGAGACGTATTCAAGGCGGGCGAACGAATAGAGCGAGGCGTGCTGTAGAGAGTTAGAGTTATATCAGCATGCCCCACAGCTCAATACTTCTACCAGAACCACCGTTCTTTCGGCACTATGACGGACCTAGCGGTAGGGGAATGATCCGCGATGGATCGTCTTTGGCGTTTATAGCTGAAGAAATGATTGCATCTGGCGCCTTGGAAATCGGCGTTCGGCCTGACTCCATTGCATTTGAGTTCGCCAGCTCACTGCCCTCAATACTGCGTGAAAGGTTCCGCATCATTAAAGATGCGCCAGAGATTGTAAAATTGTCTCAAAATTTTTGCAGCCCAATTCTTGAGGAACTAGAGTTGATACCGACTTCCGGCGGCCGAGGTCTTCAACAGCCGAAAGGTGAAACGTCATCCGCCCACGAAGCGGCCACCAGCCTGTATTTTACGCTTGAAAATTTTTTGATAGGTATGAGCAAAAACATTCAAGTTGAATACGATCTAGATTCTGTGATGACTCATTTAGCGGCGTTGAACTCTTCTTTGAGAGATCACGATGGCCGGTCGCGTGTTTCGATACTCTCAATGATTTTTAACTCATACACAAAAATTGACGTCGATAGTCTGACCATTGCTACGTCTGACGCCCGCGAGAAAGCACAAGTTTTGTGGGAAATACTGGAAGATGATCAATATCGCGCCCTGTCGGAGACCACATACTTATTAGGGCTACCACGTAAAGCAAGGCGAGCAGTGCGACTTGTCTCTAGGAGAGTTAGACACGTCGTTGAGTCAAAGCGAATATCCGCAACATTGGCCTTGAGCAGAAAGTCGGTTTCGACAGCACTTTCAACCCCGGATATTGAGCCCAGCTTGCTAAGAGACCTGCTTTTTGTGCCTAAATACTTTCCCCCTCTTATTGAAGCAAGATCCGCAGTGAGCCGAGCGTACAAGGCTTGGTCCACGACCAATCCCGACCTACTATCATCGGATCGGCACGAAATACTAGGAACAGTTTTGGACGCAGGGGTAAAATCTGAGGATTCGATCTTTGATTCCGGCCTAATCGAGGGGCAATAGCTCTCGGTTCGACCGTTGGCCGTTTCCGCATCGAAATGTTAGGTAATCTATCCGCTTCGGGTTTTATGTTGATTTTCATTGTGGTCACAATGCCTAACATACCGGAAGGAACCCGGAACCCTGCACCTCTGCCACATCCTGCGCCGGTCCAACTGGGAGTGACGTAGCATTGCAGCCGACATGACTTTCACTCCCTCCGCAATAGCACCTGACAACGCAACAAGCTCTCCCGACCCAACCACTGCCGCTTCCCCTGCACTCGCCACATACCAGCAACTCATGTCTGAGTGGTTCGGCTTCTCCGAACTGCGCCCACCGCAAATCGCCGTCCTATCCGCCCTCGAAACCGGTAACGTCTTCACCATAGCGCCGACCGGCAGCGGCAAAAGCATGTCCTACGTGCTCCCCGCCCTCAGACACGGCAAAGTGCTCGTCGTCTCGCCCCACATCGCCCTCATGCAAGACCAGGTTGAAAGCCTGCAAGCCAACGGCGTCAACGCAGCATTCATCAACTCCACACTCACGACAGCCCGAAAACGTCAGACGTATCTCGACTTTCGAGACGGCAAAATCAGCCTTCTCTACACATCACCTGAATCGCTCGCCAACCGCAGATTTGTCAACGGCCTCGCGGCAATCGGCCTCAACGTGCTGGCCATCGACGACGCGCACTGCGTCTCCGACTGGGGCCACACAATCAGACCCGACTATCTGAGGCTGCGAGAGGTCCGTGAGGCGCTTGGCTTCCCCAGGACCATCGGCCTGACCGCAACCGCAACACCGCTTGCCCGTGCCGACATCGTCCGCAGGCTGGGGCTCGAAGAATCGGAACAGATCGTCAACTCGGTCGCCCGTCACAATCTCAAGTTCTCAGTCCAGAGCGCAGCGACGAACGAGCAGAAGCGAGAACTTCTCGTCCAGTATGTGACCGCTCACAAGGGGCAGAGCGGCATCGTCTATGTCGGCTCCAGAAAACGGACAGAAGAGCTTGCTGAGCTGCTGGCGGACAGCGGTGTGAAGGCGATGAGCTACCACGCAGGCCAAAACCCCGACACACGTCAGAGCACACAGCGAGCCTTCATGACGGACTCGACGGATGTGATCGTTGCGACAAACGCTTTCGGGCTGGGAGTGGACAAGCCCGATGTCCGGTACATCGTGCACTTCGACATGCCGGGGCGGCTTGAGGCGTACTACCAGGAGGCTGGACGGGCCGGGCGGGACGGCGAGCCAGCCGAGTGCGAGTTGATCTACACAAGGTGGTCTCGCAACGCCCCGGAATACTTCATCAACCAGGATCACCCCGACGATTCGCAGGTGCGAGGCTTCTGGCACGAGATGCTGCAGCGCCCAGAGCCGGAGTTCGATACCGGCTACGAGCAGTCTGACTCAAGTCGCGATGGTCAGGTGATGGCACTGCGAGCGCTTCAAGATTCAGGGCTGATTGCGGACGATGGCGTGACGCTGTTGTCAGCTGAACCGACTGCGCCGATCAATACCGGCGTCATTACCCAGCACATGCACTACGAGTTGGAGATGCTGGCGAGCATGGTTGAGTTTGCGACCACTTCGGATTGCAGACTGAACGTGGTGCTGAACTACTTCGGCGAACCGGCGGGCGAGCTGTGCGGACGGTGCGACAACTGCCATGCCGCAAGTTGGGACCGGGAGCACGGCAGAAAAGGCGCGGGCAGCCGAGCCCGTGCGTCAGGCAGAAGCTCCATCTCAGCACCTGAGCGAATCCATGTTGGCGACCCTGAATGGCCGCTGTTCGATGCTCTGCGAGACTGGCGCAAGGAGCGCGCTGCGACCGATGGCGTGCCGCCGTTCGTGGTATTCCATGATCGTGTGCTGGCAGAACTCGCCCGCAAGAAGCCTTTGAGCACGACTGAGCTAACCAGCATCAGCGGCGTGGGCAACGTAAAGCGAGACCGCTACGGCATAGACCTGATCAAAGCCATCGCCAACTTCCTGAGAAGCTAGTCCAGGCAACTCGGTGCCTGCACGCCTGGAAAACGCAGCTCACTGCCGCCGCTGCTCATCTGAATCCTTCACCACGCTATTTGCGTCATCCGACTCAATTTGTTCTACTGAGCGCAGGAGAACCCGGCGTTGAAATTTCTTGCCATATTGATGCTGACGATAATTGCCGGCGCTGTCACTGCATGCGGCACAGATAACGGCTCACCCGCGTCCGGCGGAGCGGGACAGAACGAAAACGTCGCACTTTCATCGACCCAGTTCGCACTAGACGACTTCACCAGGATCGGATTCAAGGTAGCCGAAGAGTACGACGTGACCGGACTAACCGCAGCCGAGTCGGCGGCATTCGGCTTCTGGCGTCCTGGTGGCTCGGCGGCCAAGGAATTCGAAGTCCGCTTCTACGCATCGAACGATGATGCAGTTGCAATCGGCACAGCGTTCGCAGACGAGGCGACAGGTGAAGATGCCGTCCTCGAAGAGGAAGAGGCGACGTGGGCGGAAGGCATCAAGGACCGCCGGTACTTTTTTGCGGGCCCGGTCGGCTCGCATGGCAGCGGGTCGGTCCAGGCCAAGTACGGCGGATACGTAATCGCCGGCAACATCATCCTGCTTTGCGAGGGGCAGTCCAGTGGTCAGTCTCGGGACCTCTGCAACGATTTGATAGAGGATGTCCGGGATGCGGTTGGCTCTTAGTTCCCACGAGCCCACTCACACTCGTTATCATGCCGGTGATCTACGGCTGTGACATCCCGATTGCACGGCGTATCCGTAGACGATTTCAATGCCTGCCCATTTCCAGGAGTTGATTATGAATAATCGAATCGGCCTGTGGAGAGTTTCCCTACCCGCGGTAATTGGGCTATTCGCCCTGGCTGCTGTCGCCTGCGGTGGTGGTGGTGACAGCGCCGAAGACCTGGCGGCCTCCGTGAAGGTCCGCACATTTGAACGGAACCTGGCGATTGCGGACTTCGAAGCGATCGGCCTCAAGGCGAATAAGCAGTACGACATCGAAGGGCTGCCCGAGGGTCTGGATGCGTGGCGAGGTTTCTGGGGAGCCGATCCATCGAACAGAAACGACTATGAGATCAGGTTCTATCCGTCGCACACCGTCGCAGCAGCAACCGGCGCAGCGCTGGCCGAAGAGGCAACGGGCGATGAGTTTGCAGAGTCCCGCGAAACGCAGACCTGGACCGTTGGGGTGAGAGATCGCTGGCAGGCCAGGGGCGTGACAGACGTTTCGAGTGGGGGGAGCAGGCAGGCGCCGGGACCGACATACGCCGACTGGGTGATCCTCGGAAACACCGCAATTCTGTGTACCGGACTGGACGAAGGGCAGGCGCTGGGCAGGTGCAGAGACCTCGGTGACGCCATGATCGGACCGGAATAGAGACACAGGTGCGACGGTTCACCTTGTTTGAAATGCAGCAAGTCGCGT
This sequence comes from Chloroflexota bacterium, assembly GCA_029262715.1. Lineage (GTDB taxonomy): Bacteria > Chloroflexota > Dehalococcoidia > Lucifugimonadales > Lucifugimonadaceae > JAJCYX01. The sequence continues at coordinate 2,153 of JAJCYX010000146.1, read as the reverse complement.
TTTCTCAGGGAAGTCGAAAGTGGTGGCAGATGTCGACAACCAACCCACCCTCTAGCTCCCTCCCAGTATGGGAGGGAGGACCACTGGAACGCAGTTACCGTTCATTCGAACAGCACGCTGTGGCGCACCTGAAAACGCCGCACGCGGCCTAGTCCTCCAGTGAGGCGTAAACCATTGCCTGGATTTCCTGCCTGACCGGATACGTGTCAGATGGCAGCAACTGCGTCATGAACACGCCAATCAGATCCTCGGTCGGGTCTACCCAGAACGCAGTGCTTGCCGCGCCGCCCCAGCTGAACGTGCCTGTAGAGCCATTGATCTGGTACTTCACCGGGTCCTGCAACACCGCGAACCCCAAACCAAATCCCACGCCACCGTACGACACCTCGCTGAACGCTCCCGCGAAACCTCGATCAAGTATCGACGCACCGTCCGGCAGGTGATTCGATGTCATCAGATCAAGCGTCTTGCGGCCCAGGATTCGAACACCGTCCAACGCCCCACCATTCAGCAGCATCTGGCAAAAGCGCACGTAGTCCCCTGCCGTCGAAAGCAGACCACCGCCGCCAGACGGAACGGTCGGCACAGCTCTGAAGTCGCTGGTCTCAGGATCATCCTGTAATCGGTAGCCGCCCTTCTCGGCGTCAGGCTCATAGCAAGCGGCGAACCTGTCGATCTTCGCGTCCGGAACATTGAAAGCGGTATCGGTCATACCCAGCGGTTCGAAAATCCGCTCTTCCAGATACTCGCCGAACGGCTTACCCGAAATTACCTCTGTGAGATAGCCACACAGATCAGTCGCCACCGAATACCGCCATGCCGTTCCCGGTGAGTAGAACAGCGGAATCTGCGCCAGTGACGCCGACCACTTTGCAAGCGATCCGGCGCCGGAGTACGGCGGTACGTTCTCATACGCACGGTCTATCGGATGATCGTCCATGAATCCGTAAGTCAGCCCTGCCTGATGCGAAAGAAGATTGCCAATCGTCATGGCGCGGTCGACGGGACGAGTCTCAAACGGAGACGCATCGCCGCTCACCCAGACCTCGGCATCTTTCCACTCGGGAAGAAACTCGTGAACGGGGTCGTTGAGGTGAAAACGCCCTTCCTCAAACAGCATCATCAGCCCGACCGATGTGATCGGCTTGGACATCGAATAGATGCGGTAAATGGTATCTTCACGAGTCGGTTTGGCGCGCTCGGCGTCCATGTTTCCGAGCGGAGAACAGTGCACAATCTCACCGTGCCGAGCCACCAGCATCAGCGCACCTGGAATTCTACCGGCGTCAATGTAATTCTCAGTGAGAAACGAGTCCAGGCGTTTCAGCCGCTCAACTGACATTCCTGCGGTCATGATCCAAAACTCCTGGCCTGATGCTTAAGCTGATGCCTGCCATTGCGGCGGCAGCTTACTCGCCCTCGACACGGTACGCCCTGAGAGCACTTCCCCTGAACAGAGCTGCCTTTTCGGACGCAGAGAACCCTTCTGCAATCCGCTTGAACGCGTTCCACAACACGTTGTATGAAACCGAAACCTTATCGACGGGGAAGTTGCTTTCGAACATGCAGCGCTCGGGGCCGAACTCCTTGATGCAGTGGAGGTACCACGGCCCCATGACCCTGGCGATCTCCTCCGAGCCTGGCGGCTCGTCTCTCTCGTGCCAGTCACGGCCACCAAGCGGCATCCCAAACCCACCGAGCTTCACCATGACATTCTGACATGTCGATAGCTCGGTAATGCTGGTTTTCCAGTTGGCGAACACCTCGTCCTGCTTGCCTGCGTAATCGCCGATGCCTATCGGACCGCCGATGTGATCGAGAACGATCTGCACGTTCGGGAAGGCTCTTGCCAGCGCCGTCAGTTCAGGAATCTGCGGGTGATATAGCCACGCATCGAAGCTCAGATCGAGCTTGCCAAGGACAGCGAATCCTTCCCTAAACGTGGCATCGCCCAGCAACCCTTCCGGTGGGCTCTTGTAGCGGGTCAGCCCTGGACTTGCGTCCCAGACCGATGCGTTGCGAATGCCCCGGAACCGGTTCCTGCTTGAAGCGATGTGTTCCACCAGTACCTCTTCAACGGCGGCCCCCAGCTTCAGATCGGCGTAACCCACAATCCCGGCCGCAACCTTCGTGTCGCCGTAACCGCCGCTAGC
>JAJCYX010000145.1 GCA_029262715.1 Chloroflexota bacterium | reverse complement strand
CTTTCTCTTCGAGATTGCCGCGTTTGTTGGCCTTCAGGATGTCAGCGAACGCCATCATGCTTGTGAGCGGTGTCCGTAACTCGTGCGAGACCATCGACAGGAATTGAATCTTCACCTCGTTGATGCGTTGAAGTTCAAGGTTCTCTGCGTCCAACCTTGCCTGTGCTTCACGCGATTCGGCCAGTTGTAGAGCCTGTTCGTAGAGGAGTGAGTTGGCAATGGCGTTGGTCACCTGCGCGCCAATGCGCTGAGCAAGCTCGAGATCTTCGGGAGCATAGGCGTCTGGATCACGAGATAGGATATTCAGTGTGCCGATGATCTTCTCTTTGCTGATTAGCGGCACGGAGATCATCGAGCTAAGCCCGGCCGCGGCGGCTGCTCTGCCGGCTGGCGAATGCCCCGATTCGTTCGACCTGGGGTCAATCAGCTCCCCACGCCGGTAGTCCAACGCTGACTGGAAATGGGCGTCTTCGATACTGGCCTCGGTACCTGCCCCCCAGCCTTCGATCTTTAATCCCTCGGTATGTGCGATGCTGAAGGAGCGCTCTTCGTCATCGATCCTCGTTATCTCGACGCGGTCTGCGTTGAGCACGGCGCGTACCTGGTGCGCACAGCGTGCCATCACGTCGTCTATCTCCAGCGTTGAACCAACGACTCGTGCGAGTTCGGCAACGGCAGCGCGCTCGTCCGCCTCACGGCGAGTGTTTGCGTAGAGCCTGGCGTTCTCGACGGCGATAGAGGCCTGGTCAGCTGCGGCGGTGAGGAAGCTGCGGTCTTCCGAGTCATAGTCCGTGCCAACGAGCCGGTCACCGAGGATCATCACACCGGTCAACTTGCCGCCAACGTCCATCGGCGCAAGTATGTGAGCGCCCGACTCCCTGAGCAGCTTTAGCTCATCGGCGTCGTTGATCGATTCGTCGGTCGCAGGTTCAAGGTTACCCAGCTGTGTGATTGTCGATATTGAACGGCTCCTGCGAAGAGACGAGATGACGCTGCCTCGCCTCGAAAGGTTTATCAGTGCATCGGACTGGTTTGTCGATGCGATGGTCACATAGCCGCCGCGCCTGTTTTCAGGAAGAGCGATGGCGACCCAGTCGGCCTGGACGGTGCGCCTGACGGTCTCGATAATGCCGCTCGCAACCGCGGTGAAGTCAGTGATGTCCTTGGTCAGTTCGTTCAGCCTGGCAAGACCTGCAACGCGATCACCACGCTCTCGGAAAAACATCCGGTCTACGGTCGCTTGCAGCCTCGTTATTGCAGGCTGAATGATGACGCCAACAAGAATGATCGCACCGATTGCGGTCATCACCAGCGCGGGTGTGCTCAGGCTGCCCGCGAGCAAGAACACAGCGGCAAATGACGCTCCGTAGACAGCGAAGAGTGACGAGCTAACCGCTGAGTAGGCGAGGCCACGGCGGAGCACGAGTCGGAGCTCCATGAAGCGGTAGCGAGTGACTCCCCATGTCGCGAGGCCGACGAAGAAGATGTTTCCAACGATTCCCATCGGGTAGATGTCCAGGCCCAGTGAAGGAATGAAGTCGCTCGTTCCGCCTAGAACAAGTGCGATGATGCCGAATCTGAGCAGGCTGAGCTGCTGACGGACCTTCTCATCTTTCTCGGTTCGCTTCAGGTGGGTGAGGCGCGCATAAGAGGCGATGATCGGCGGATACGCGGCGAGTAAGACCACGCCGAATGCCCAACCGAGAACTGGAGCGAAGCCGTAGAACTTCACCTCCATGCCGGTAGCGACCTGATTTGTCATTGCCAGTACGGCAGACGTGGTGGCGAGCGCATAGAACAGGATCAGCGTCCGGTTCCTTGCAGCGCCCTGCGTGTAGCGGAGTGTGAAGTGGTAGAAGATGACGCTGGTGAACGGAATGACGGCTAGCGCTATCTTTTCCCTTGTGAACGCAAGTGCCGCGTCCGGGAAGGCGTCACGCATGCCAAAGATCGCCATTCCCCACGCCGCCATCGCGAGAAGGAACAGCGTGAACAGCCTATTGATCCTGTTCGAGGGGTCGCTTGCGACAACGATATTCGCAAGAAACAGACTCAGGGCGAACTGCACAAATGGCAGTGCTATATAGATTGCGTTCATATCAGGTTCGTCAGGCGGCGCGCTGCTGACCAAGCTCAGCGCTCAGTGCAAGCAGACTGTCTACCGTTGAATCGTGTGCGTTGATCCTCTGCGGCCTGCGGGCCGATAGCTCCTCACCGGCTTTTCTTTTCTCTTCGTAGAACGACCTGAACGTTCCCGGGTTTAGCGGTGTGAGCCTGAACGGACGCCAGTCGAGCATTTTCACGAGGTCTGCATAGAGCGGGTCGTTCTTGATCAGCGAGTTGTGTACTCGCTCTTCAAGCGTGCCCTGAACAGCGTTTCCGTTCGGTTCTGCGTACATGTGGAGCACGGGGTTGGTTTCGTTCGTTTCTCTGCGGACAATCCAGTCTGTTACGGCAATTCCTGATCCCGAAACCGCCTTCCAGATGGTAGATTCGTCGATTCGTGTGAACCCGCCGATGTCCAGCCGGTCGTCAGCTCTGCCAACATGCTCCATATCCGGCCCGTAGCCGAGTTCGCCCGCTGAGAACCTGACCAGGTGACCGGTCCGGTAGCGCATAAACGGCATTCCATAGAAGTTGGTGATCACTACCTCATACCGTCCGTCTGTGCTCACATCAGGCAGCAGTGCGGTCTGTGGCGAGTACCTGGGATCGCTGCGCACAGCCTCTATCTCCGACTCTGGCAAGAACTCAAAGAAACACGCTTCCGGGTTAACCGCAATAGCCGTATTTGAACGGTACTGGAGACCCATCGTGCCGCCCTCTGTGGAGGCATACATCTCGAACGGGGGTCGCCCCCAGTCACGCGCGATCTGTTCCTGGAAGTGGCGTGTATCGAGACCCCACCCGAGTATCGCTTTGGGTTTCCACAGGTCTTGCGGTTTGAGGTCACGCCTCGACAGCTTCGCTTTGCCGAGTGCGGCAACGTACCGGGCAACGGCGCGCATACCCCTGGAGCCACTCGATGATTGGTCGCTGGACGAGAGCCCTTCTGCAAACCGATCACTGATTCGTCTGAGAACACTGGTCATGGAGACGAGAATGTCGACACCGCTGGTGAGAGCAGCGTTGAACTCCTCTTTGATCCGCGCCTCGAACTCCATCCCTTCCGCTACATTCGGGTCTATCACGCCGCGAAGGCCGAACCTGCGCGCTAATTCAAATGTTGCAAGGCCTGCCAGGTATGGCCGCGGTGGCACGTTGTAAACGGCCTTCGCACCGGGTCTGATGTCGGTGTGGCTGGCTGTTGCGTCAGCGGCCAGCCCCAGTGCGCCCATGATGTTGTCTACAAACACCTTCAGGCCGCGCTGCGTGTACGGAACCCACTTTTCACGACCGGCTCCATAGAGCGTGTATGCCCACGTATATTTGCCACCGGAAGGTGATCGGTGCAATGCCTGAAGGCTGGAAGCGTAGTCGTCGATAGAAGTGAGCGGAACGCTGCGCATGAACTCGGTGACAGATTTCGGTGACGCTCCGTTCAGCAGCGCGCTGGCGATGGGAATCGACCCGATTTCACGCAGCTGCTCTTGAAGGAGCTTTTCCTGGACTTCAATGAAGCGAGATCCGGTGTAGTCAAGGAAGCGAAATCGTTCTGACCAGAAGCCCTCCCCGTAAGGCTCCATGCCGTGCGCTTTAGCAAATTTCAGGAAAATCTCGATCACCTCTTTACTGGGGTGGGTGGGCTGATTCGGAGCTACACCGGGCTGCCGGAACTATGCGCGTCATCAACGGCAACACGCGAATACGGGTCTGTGCGGTATCTCTCAAGATAAAAGTAGTCCCCCCTACATCTCTGCCGAATCGGGAGATTCCACAACTATGGTGCATTTCAGGCGAGACCTTTGGCTCACCGGGACGGGCCATTTACCACATGCTCGGTGTATCGACAGGCGTATATGAGGCCGGTTAGTTTGAGAAGGTAGGCCCGGCGGGAGAGTCATCCGGAGCACAATCACGCAGGTGTGAGTTCCAGTTAGACCCAGTTGAACGGACCCGCGGATTCGAAGAAATAGAGTTGTGAATCTGACCGGTCGAAGATGAATTGGAAAGCCTGGAGTGGTTATATGCGTATGACGAAAAGTGCTCGATCTTCCCGCAGGTTGATCGTCTCGACCCTGGTAGCCATCTCACTGATGCTGGTACTCACAGCGGCAGTCTCGGCAAGTTCGCAGGGTGCAAAATGGAACGGCATCGGGCAGGTCATCTTCGCTGGACCTTCGCAGGATCCTGCACTGCCTACGACTACGCAGTCTGAGTTCAAGTTCAAGCGAAATGGCGATATACGGTCTGTAGAGATCAACACATTCAATGAGCTTTTCGTCGGCGTACTCGGCGACGGCGCGGGTGGCAGCGCCTTCACCAGTTGCAATGACCGAAAGCACAGCACCGCTTGCGAGGACCTTGAGATTCTGCTCACAGGTGCGCAGGTCACGAGCCTTCACAACTCGAAGGCAAAATTGAACAAGATCACCCAGGGAACCATGCCGTTCCCTGGCATCGGAGAGATTCCGGTCTTGAGCGGACAGGTTCGAGGCAAGATCGACGGCGTGTTCACCATTAGTGACGCCGAGGGTTCTGCTTCAGGTACAAGCTCATTGCGTATCCTCAAGGGCAGCACCGCTACCTACGCCTGCTTCGGTCCTTCAGCAAGCGGCCCCATCCCAACCACGACTCTTGAGCCGTGCACCGAGAACACAGGCGGGATGCTATTGCCGATCTTCCTCGAGGTGCACGATAAGGGCTCTTTCGAGATCGGCCAGGGCATCGGCTCAATGTCCGACATTCTCGGCATCAAGGGCAAGGTTGAGGTCAAGGTAATATCAAACCCGCTGATGCAGGAGTTCGGTGGCTCGATCATCATCAAAAACGCCAAGACCACAGTTGCTGTAGAAGAAGAGCCCGAGGTCGAGGATGAGGACGAAGAGGAAGACAAGCGCAAGAAGAAGCACGGCGATGACGACGGAGAAGACGCTTAGATCCCTAGAGTCCTTGTGACTGTCCGAATCCACTCAGGTTTCAATAGAGGGCAGAGTGCTGGTACTACCGGCCTCTGCCCTCTTTGCTTTGTGCGGTCATGACGATTCTGGCGCTGGATGCTCGAATAGAACCGCTCTCCCAATTGGTTGACCAGTGGCTACACTGCGCTTCACAGTGTGCAGGTCAATTTCGCCGGTCTAAATGGGAGCGAAGCCAAATATGAAGACGAATCCAGTTCGCCAGGCGGTGGCCGAGGGACGAGTGCAGATTGGCACCTGGGTAAACATGGTTCGCAATCCGGCAATTCTGCCCTTGCTCAAGGCGGCTGGAATGGACTTCGCCAGGGTTGATATCGAACACGCATCACCGTCGATCGAGACGGTTGCGGACATGGCGCTGCTGGCGAGGGCGCTGGACTTCCCGATAGTTGTGCGCCCACCTGCGGCGAACCGTGAATGGATCACTCGCTTGCTCGACGCAGGTGTATGGAACCTTCACTGCCCGCAGGTTGATACAGCCGAGCAGGCGGCTGAGATTGTTGCCGCTTCCAGGTATGCACCGATGGGCTCCCGCGGCATGACGGGGCCGAGCGGTGGGACAGTTTTCGAGAGCGGTGGTACGCCGAAGGAGCGACTTGCATTCGCAAACGAGCAGGTGTTTGTGACGGTGATGTTCGAGTCAGGTGGCGCGTTCGATCACCGTGAGGAGATTGCTGCGATGCGGGGAATAGACGCTCTGACACTGGGACCGACCGATCT
>JAJCYX010000144.1 GCA_029262715.1 Chloroflexota bacterium | reverse complement strand
TTCCGGGTGATTGCACCCGACAGCCCGATTTTTGGCCTCTCCAGCCGACCGACGCAGACACTTGGATTACCTGAAGCGACGACCGGTTTCGTTGAGTCGTTTATGGATGCGCTGGGGATAGAGAGAGCTTCGATTGCTGGGCTCTCGATGGGTGGATTCGTGGCGGCTCGCCTCGCTTCTGAGAGTCCGGAGCGGGTTGAAAATCTGGCGTTGATCGATTCTGCGGGACTGGGGCGAGATTTGCCGTGGGGCTTCAGGCTCAGCTCGCTTCCGCTGCTGAAGTATCTGCTGACCAGGCCGCAGCGCTGGGCGCACGAGCGGTTCTTCGCAACCACTGAGGTTGTGAACCCCAATGCCGAACACAATGACGCCTATCTCGACTACGCCTTCAGGGTCACGCAAAACGACGGACATTCGATAGCGGTTCGACAGAACATGCCGGTTTTTGCGGGTATTCGAGGCCAGCGAAACCTGCTGCGGGAGGATGAGCTATCTTCGATCAAGGCTAAGACGCTGATTATCTGGGGCGATAAGGACAGGTTCTTTCCACTGACGCACGCGCACAGAGCCGAATCGCTGATACCTGACTCTCGGCTCGAGGTGTTACCTGATTCCGGGCATGTTTCTCTGCTGGACCAGCCGGCAATGGTGACAGGCCTGCTCTCAGACTTTTTTTGACGTTCGGTCAGGTGCCGAATCGGTCTCCGGCTGAGAGTTGAACGGCAGCTGCAAACTCGGCGGCCGGAATCTTTTTCCGGTCCGGCCCACGAACCCGTCCAATACGTAGTGTGCCACCGGTCACCGCCACGTCCATACCGTCGTCAGTGACCCTGAGCACCTCTCCAGCAGGCGATTCCTGATCCTCTGCACTTAGCGAGCCATCATAGAAGCTGACACGCTCCCCGTTCAGGGTGGAATTCGCCCCCGGCGAGGGATCGCTTGCGCGCAGAAGGTTGTAGACATCCTGACCGGGCTTCGACCAGTCGATCATCGCTTCTTTCGCCTTGAACCAGCCTTCGTACGTAGCCTTGCTCTCGTCTTGCGCGATTCGTGGTGCCGATCCTTCCCGCACCAGGTCTATCGCTTCAATCATGGCGTCGACACCCATTGGAAACAGACGCTTGAAGTAGACCGAGCCGAGAGTGTCGTCAGGGCTGATATCAACCGACTTTTGCAAGAGAATCGGTCCGGTGTCGAGGCCATCGTCAGGCCAGAAGATAGACAGGCCCGTCTCGGTTTCACCGGCCGCTATGGGCCAGTTGATGGAACTTGGTCCACGGTGGAGTGGCAGTAGAGACGGGTGATACTGGATCGTGCCTTTCGAAGGGGAGTTGATCATCTCCATTGGCACGATGTCTGTGACGAATGCCATTACGCAAAGTTCGGGTGCAACGGCATGGAACTGGTCGATTGCGGCCTGATCCCTGAGCCGTTTGAACTGGAAAAGTGGCAGATTGGCTGCGTTCGCCGCTTCTGAAATCGGGTCGGGCGGCTTGCCTTCGCGGTCCGGCGGAGAGAACACTCCAACCACCTCGTCTTTTTCAGCTTTGGCAATGGCTTCGAGCACGGCCGTTCCGAAAGCGGCCTGGCCGATCAACGCAATCCTCATTGTGGTCTCCAGGGAAGAACAGTCTTTTCGCGGGTGTCTTTGCGAATGAGTTTCAGAGGCGAAGCATAGCAACAGTTGGCTCTGCGGCGGAGCGGCTGACCTTGATGTGGCTAATATTCCGGGTAAGCTGATCGACGTAGTGTTTGCAACTGATCCGTAATTACAGGAATCGTATGCCAGACCAGAACGGGCGAAAAGAGATGCCGCGACTTGAGGCGGCAGATCAGCAGCCATCTGAAGACTCGCTGGAAAACGAGGCTAGTCCTCCAACTGACGCTGCCGGTTGGCTGGAGCGCGGCCTGAAGTCGGCTCAGCTCGGATTTCCTGACAAGGCTGCTGCGGACTTCGAAGAGGCGGCGTGGCTGGACCCCGAAAACGCAGACATTCACTTCAACCTCGGCACGGCGCACCTTTCGATGGGGATGTTTGAACAGGCACTGGTGAATTTCGACCGCACGATTGAGCTGAAGCCTGAAATGTCCGATGCGATCGGCAACAGGGCGGTGGCTCTGACAGCGCTGGGGCAGGACGAGCGTGCCGAAAAAGATGTCGCCCGCGCAGTTGAACTCGGTGCTCCACCTGATGGCCTGGCGGCCATAATCGAGTATGTGAAGACTAAACGGGTTGCTCGGAAGACCTGAGCGGCTCGGGAAAGGGAAGTGTGATGGCAGGACTTAGCGAATCCGAGATCAGCAGCAAGCTGGCCGATGTTTCTGGCTGGAGTTACGAAGGCGGTCAAGTGACGCGGACCTTCAGCTTTGAAAGTTTTCTAGGTGGAATCGATTTTGTTACCAGGGTTGGGCAGGCTGCCGAAGCCGCTGACCATCACCCGGATATTGATATTCGCTACTCGGACATCAAGATTGCAGTCTCTTCGCATGATGTCGGTGGTATCACCGAACGGGACTTCAGACTGGCGGCTGCGATTAACGGGCTGGTCTGAACTCGGTTGCGGTCAAATATCCTAAAATAGGTGACCGTGCGAAATCCGCGGACTGAGGGTTACCGTAATCCTGCGCAGGAAGCGAGGTTATCTGTTCAGAACCGTGCACTGAACGGGGCGCCTCGCTTCTTATTTATTTGGCGGCACAGTCGCGTTCTCTGTTGATGGGATGCGATCGCGACAGCCAACGGTCACCCGTGAGATTCTGAATCAAGTTCAGAATGACAGATCAAACTGTTCGGGTTAGCTCAGGTCTAAGGGCTAGATCCACTTCGTATTCGAACCACAATCTGCGACACACCGGAAACCACGACAGGCCGCTCTCACTCCCAGCGGAAGACCCGCGTTGCTATCGCGAACGCAACTACTGTCCAGATGCCAAGTCCGAGTAGTTCCGGGCCTAGAGTCGTAATGCTCGCTCCGTTCACAGTGATCTCCCTGAACCCGTCTGCGAGATAGGTCAGCGGGAAAAACTGCGAGATGTTGCCGAGCCAGTCCGGGAATACCTCGATCGGGAAGAATATGCCGGAGAGGAACATCATCGGCAACGTCACGATATTTGCTACTGGCGCAGCAACATCCTCGGTCTTCGCCCATCCGGAGATGGCGAGTCCCAGCACAGTGAACAACGCTCCACCGAACAGCGCCATGATGCTCAGGTCAATCCAGTTCAGAACTGTGCCGTTACCCATCGAAACGCCAAGTGCGAGCATGCCGACAACTATCAACACGTAGGTTTGGAGCAGCGTGACTATCAGGCGCGTGCTCATCTGGCCGATCAGGAAGTGGGACGGCCCAATAGGTGTTGCCTGAAGCCTGCGGAGCACACCTCCGGTCTTGAAACGGATCAGGCTGAACACCACGCCGAAGATCCCGGCCTGCATGATCGCCATCGCAGCGATTCCCGGAACCAGAAAGCCCCTGAACCCCTCTCCCTGTCCTTCTATGAATGTCGGCTCGATCTCGAACCTGCTTTCGACCCGGAACTCATCGGGGACATCTGCGATTTCGAGGAACAGTGAGTCGAGCACATCACGCGTGACAGTCTCCGTGATGCCCTGTTCCTGCGGCTTGCGTGAGTCGAACACCGCCTGCACTGTCGAAATGCCGTCCGCTTCTCCGAAGCCAGCCGGAATGATAATCAGCGAATCGATGTCACCATCACTCAGCTCATCGCGCAGGAACGCCTCGTCATCGATCTTCAGGTCGAGTAGCGGGTCCTCGCCATCGTCGACTGCGTTGCGAAACGAGGTCGACGCCTCGTTCCGTGCGTTGTCCACAAAACCGACATCTGGCGGCGAGAACTGATCGAAGTTGAGTAGCCCGAAAATCAGCATGATCAGCATCGGGAAGAACAGCGCCCAGAAGATGGCCTGACGATTGCGGAAGTACATCTTGAGCGATGCGATTGTCAGTACGAGGTAAAGTCTCATTGTCGGCTTAGTCTTCCCGCAAGCTTCTTCCCGTCAGGTTGATGAACACGTCTTCAAGGTTCGCCAGCTTGACCTCGCGGGTCTTGGTGAAACCCGTTTTCAGCAGTTGCTCGACGAGAGCATTCGGTGCGTCCATCTGCACAATCTTCCCCTTGTCCATGATCGCAACACGGTCGCACAGCTCTTCAGCCTCTTCCATGTAGTGAGTGGTAAGCATGATGGTTGTGCCGGTCGCACGGATGCGCTGGATAAGTTCCCACATATGGCGCCGTGCCTGCGGATCGAGCGCGGTGGTCGGTTCATCTAGGAACAGCACCTGCGGCCGGTTGACCAGTGCAACCGCAATGGAAAGTCGCTGTTTCTGCCCACCTGATAGCTGCTTGAAGTAGGCCTTGCCTCTGTCGGTCAGTTCCACCTCTTCGAGGATGGCGCCGATGTCGACTTTTTCACCGTACAGTTCGCCGTACAGCTTGATCGTTTCGGAGACGGACAGGTAGTCAAAGAACGCTGTGCTCTGAAGCTGAACGCCAATGATCTTCTTGACGTCTTTAGGGTGTCGGTGAACATCTATTCCGCCGACCACTGCTGTTCCGGAATCTGCGCGTCGCATCCCCTCGAGGATCTCAATTGTTGTCGTCTTGCCTGCCCCGTTTGGGCCGAGCATCCCAAACACCTCACCGCGCTGAACGGAGAATGAGATGTCGTCGACGGCCGTGAGATCGTCGTACCGTTTGGTCAGGCCGGTGACAGAGATGATCGGTTCGCCGGTTTCCGATGCCTTCTCGCTCAGTGATGTCTCTGTCATACGGGCTGGGCTCTTTCAGTTGTCGGTTCGTTGGCGGGTTTGCGGTTGAGTTCGGGTGTTGCGATCAGCAGTAGCGATGGCAGTACGACGAGTGCTGCGACCACGGCGAGGAACACCATTATCGATGTCAGAATGCCGTAGCTGGAGAACAGTGGCATCGGCGCCAGTCCCATTATTGCGAATCCGACGATGCTTGATGCTGAGGAGCCTGCAAGCGCGACTCCGGTGCCGCGCAGGGCACGCTTTATTGCTTCGAGCCGTGTGTTTGCGAGGGCTAGCTCTTCCCTGAATCGCTGTGTCAGATGGATAGAAAAGTCGATACCGACTCCGATTGAAACCGCGCCGATGGTTGCGGTTACGAAGTTCAGTGCGAAACCGCTGACGTACATGATGGCATATAGCCATACGACGACGAGACCGATTGGAACTATCGTGACGATAGCGAACCGTACGGACCTGAATGCCACCAGCAGCAGAAGGAATGCGGCGGCCGCGGCTATCGGGATCGAGATCTGCAACGAGTCTGTTGTGGCCTCCAGCTGAACCTGCCGAATGAGCGGTGATCCGGTGACTCCGTAGTCAGATACGGTGCTGATGCCCTCAAGTGGACTGAGGTCCCGTTGAATCGAATCTCGAGCCTTGACCACGTTGCTCTGCTCCCGCGTTCCCGGCAGGAACACGGTGAACTGTGTCAGGTTGACTGATCTGCCGAGCGGGTTGTGCTGGAGCACGGACCTCACATCGCTCGACGTGTAGGCAAGCTCACCGTCTGCGGTCGGCACCCCCGCCTGTACAGCGTAGTCCAGCACAGCGTCCAACTGCTCTGAGTCCTGCGGAATACCCTGTGACCCCTCTGCTGATATGTCGATCCCCGTCAGCTCAATCCCAGTCAGCCCCAACACGCCTGCCTGGCCTGCCGCAGTTGAGATTATGTCTTGCACTATCTGGAGTATGTTCGGCTCATTGATGTTGACTGAACCCTGCGTGTCACGACCAAGGTTCTGGTTACGGTCCAGGTTTTCGAACACCGCCTGTATGCCCGCAAGCACTGCAGGGTCTGTGAGGTCTCCTTCGATGACAATGGACGCTGCTTCGCCGCTTCTATCTCCAACGTGCTCATCCAGTTTGTCGAGGCTTACGGTGAAGTCGGAATCGGATGAGAAGAAGTCCTTCACGTCGAATGTGGCGTCAAGCCGGAGAGCAAAGACCGCGGCGAGAGCGGTGATCCCAGCGATAACAGCTAGCAACACAAACCTGTAGCGAGTTAGTGATGCCAGTCTATCGATGATGTGAGTCTCTTCAGCATGTGCCGCCTGACTCACCGTTTCACTAACGGCTTCGTCTTCCACGGCCGGATCGGCAGGTCTCAGTCGCAAATAGAGGATCGGCACAATCACCGAAAGCGCAAACGCTCCTACGAGGAATGCTGCGCCTGCAATTGCGCTCACTGCGACAAGCAGGATCACGGCTCCTCCGGCTGCCGAGGCTGCGCCGAAGGATGCAAATATGATTTGCGCCCGGTTGGCACGACCGCGGTAATTGCGCCCCGCCAGCAGGCCATCAATGCGCGCATATGCCTGTGGCAAGACCACACCAAGGACGATGAACGATGATGCGCTGGCTATGGCCGCGGCGAACCCGAAGTGGACGACCGCTTCTATCCCGGCGGATGTGTTGGCGAGAAATGCGATGCTGTCCGACACCATTGCCAGCACCAGCGCCGGGAGCACTGCACCAAGCCCGATCACCAGTGCTCGCCGAGGAATGGCGATCTTTTTACGCTCTTCCTGGTAGCGACGAATGGCGTGAACTGCAAAGTCGACGCCGAGTGAGACCATCGCGATTGGCACGATGAGGTCGATCACAAGGCCGCTGTTGAGTCCGACGAGCAGTGAGATTCCCTTGAGCCAGATCATCAGCGCACCGAGGCCGACACCTGTGAGCGCAACGGCCCAGTAAGAGCGGAGGGTCAATCCGACGATGGCTATCGCCGCGATTACGGTGAATGTGATGAATACGCCTGATTCCTGGCCCTGATCTGCCGATTCGAGGTTGGCGTCTATCGCGATTCCCCAAACGTCGTAGCTGTCCACTTCCTGCCGCAGGATCTCCTGGACGTTGCGATTGAAGCGTTCCTTGTCCAGCGTTCGATCGTCTGCGCTAACACCAACCGCCTGTGTGCCACCGCCCAGCCGCTGGTTGTCCGCTATCACGTTGAACTGGAGCGCTGGTGACACCCACCACTTGATCTCCTCACCGTTCACGACCTGTTGCTCAGACGTGGCCTTGACCGATAGAAACTCGACAAGTTCTGCCGATTCCGGGTTGGAGAGGACGCGGTGCAATGCCACCTTGACCTGCTCTTCGGTCGCCTCGAACAGGGAGAGCGTGCCGCCGGATGAGGCCTGTAGGTACTCCTCGACCGCATCAGCAATGGTGATCACACCGACTACGCCGCGCGAAGTCGAATTATCGAAATAGGTGAGCAGAACCTCCTGCTGGTCGATACCTTCCGGCACAAGCGTGCCCTGTGCGTCGGCTGCGCGTAGAAGAGTCTCTGAGAGGAGCAGCTCACTCAGGCCTTCCGCCGTGAGGATGTCTCCGTTTTTCGATTCTGCGATGAACGGCACAACGTGAGCAGGAGTTGCAAACGTGTCGTCTATGCGTTCTTGTAGATCGAAGACACGGCCAGACGGATTCTGGGAAGCCGGGTCAGGCGTGTCCATCAGCGCAAGTGGAATGACCAGCAAGGCAGTGATAGCCACGGTTCCCCAGATGATCCAGGACGATTTGCGATCAAACCAGCCGGTAATTCTGAATGACCAGCTCTGTTTTCCGTCTGACGTTTCCAAAACCGGAATCATCTCGAGCCGGCTTT
>JAJCYX010000143.1 GCA_029262715.1 Chloroflexota bacterium | reverse complement strand
CGTCTGCTGCTGCGGGAGTGTCGAAGCGACGCGAGACTGTAAGTCCCCATCCGGTGTTGCCCTGCTCGGTCATGTACTCACCTTTTCTTGCGCATGAGTTGAAATTCTGATCATGGCCACAGCGGGCCGCATCGATTGATCTGGAAAGAATAACTCAAGAGAGAGTTGAACGTCATCAGCTTTCTCACACAGGCAGCGACGGGGTTTGGGTGGGGGGTGGCAATAAGCAGTGTTCGTTATTCACGTGACAGATCCTGGGGTACAAATTTCCGGCAGTTGTCCGGTGTGAATCCAAACGTATAATTGCTCGGCTGCCAGCATCGGAAGGCAGTCATAGCGTATGCGGCTAACGCTGGCTTGCATGTGAACGAACAGAGTTATTCAGATACGGAGCAGATTGATATGACACCAGATGCAGACGCGCTCCTGGGCGGGACACAGGTCCCCCTCGAGGACGCGAAAGTCGGTGTCATGACTCACGCTCTCCACTACGGTACGGCTGTCTTCGAAGGGATCAGAGGCAACTGGAACGAAGCTCACAGCAAGATGTACGTGTTCCGGTTGCGTGAGCACTATGAGCGCCTGCTCCGAGGATGCCGGATGCTGCGGATCGACCTTCCGTATGACGTAGATGAGCTATGCAAGATCACGACTGACCTGATTGAGCGAAACGGATACAGGCAGGACGTCTACATTCGCCCTCTTGCATTCAAAGGGCAGGAAGCTGTCGCGAACCTGAAGCTGCACGAGTTGGACAACGAGTTCACCGTGGTAGTGCTGCCATTCGGCAACTACATCGAGAACGATCGCCCACTACGTTGCCAGACCTCTTCGTGGCGCAGGCCGGAAGATTCGATCATGCCGACCGGCGTGAAGATCACTGGTCTTTACACAACCAGCATCCTTGCAAAGACTGAGGCGGTTACTGCCGGTTACGACGAAGCGATACTCCTGAACTGGGACGGTACGGTCTCTGAGGGAAGCGGCGAAAATCTGTTTATGATTTCTGACGGTCGCATCTCTACGCCTTCGGAAACAGACAACTGTTTGCTCGGAATAACGCGAGATTCGGTAATCGAACTAGCGTCTCGCGAGCTTGGCATGGAAGTTGTCGAACGGCGAATTCACCGAAGTGAGCTATACCTTGCGGACGAGGTGTTCTTGACCGGTACTGCTGCGCATGTCACGCCCATGGGTGAGTTGGACAATCGCAGTATTGGAACCGGTGAGGTGGGTCCTGTTACGAAGAGGTTGCAGGAGCTCTATTTCGCCACGGTTAAGGGCGACAATCCTGACTATGCCAAGTGGTGCACGCCCGTGGTTCCCGGCGGCGGTTAGGCTACAGACGGTAACTTGTACTCGAAACTCCGTAATGCGGTCTGGTTCACCTGCGACGCTGAACCGGTGCAGTGCCACAATTGCACGTGCCGTGCTGTTACCGGCGAACATCTAATCTATCGACACATTTCAGAACCATACATGGTTCAGCAACACCTGCCAAATTGACTCCCGACCCCTCAGACGTCCAAGCGTTATTTGGTCTCCACTATTTCTATTTCGCTGCACTGGCCACTCTCGGCGCATTGCAGATCGCCGTGTCTGTAGGTGGGTTTCGTGGCATGTGGCTGTTGCCTGGCCGTCTGACTACCAGGTATTTCGGGATAGCGCTGATCATCGGTGGAGTCGCCCTGTTTTTCACGCTACCTCTCTGGGTAGATGGCCCGTGGGCGGCTGGTTCGGTGGAGGCGGATTCGTCGACGCGGCTGTGGGGCAAGGCTGACTGGGGAGACCTTGGCGCAGCGCGGAACGTGAACGATGTTGACGGTGGTCTTTCGGGAACCGGGCAGGCTACATGGTTCCCGTTGTCAGCTTTGATTGCCGGAATTCTGTCGATAGCTGCAGGTACCGCAAATCGAAGGTTGTTTCCTGGCCGGATGATTCCTGATGGGGATGTGACGCCGGGAGATGTGGAAGGTATCGACCTCATGGTCTCGGGCACCTATCTCTCGGCCCTATCTCCGTCGTGGCAGAAGCTAAAACGAAATATCCGAAAAGACGCCGCCGCACTTCTAAAGAAATCAGACCGCTGGAGCATCAGCGTTCAGATCTGGGAGCGTTGGCTCAAGTGAATCCGATAGACAGAGAGCTGGTCATATGGCTGAACGGATTATCGGGCAATGTAGCCGTTATCGACGATCTCATCCGCATCATTGCCACTGACTACGTGATGCCAATGGTCTTTTCACTGGCTATGTTCGCTATGTGGTTTTCAGTTGGCGACGCTGAACGGCGTGCGAAGTACCACTACTGGGTTCTTATCGGTATTACATCGATAGGCATGTCGAACGTCGGCGTTGTGCTGATAAACATCTCATGGCGACGACCACGGCCATATGTGGAATTGGATGAGATAGAACTCCTGTTTTATCGAGCGACTGACCCGTCGTTCCCGGCGAACCCTGTTGCGATCGGCTTTGCCGCGGGTTCTGCAGCATGGATGGTCAACCGGAAGTTAGGTTACTGGCTGTTTGCAGCGGGGCTGGTCTACGGACTGTCTCGCGTATACGCGGGCGTTTTCTACCCGACAGATGTGCTGGGCGGAGCGGCTGTGGGAATCCTGGTCACCTGGGGTAGCACGTACATTCACCGCATATTCCAGCCGCTGACAAACCTGTTCATCAGGCTAACTCGAGGCCTGGCGCTGGGTTAGCTGCGCCCTCTCAGCAGGCTAACCGGCGAGAATCTTCTCCACGATCTTTCGGTAGGTTCACGGTTTTCAGATTCCGCCTCTGGTGAATGGCCACGCAGGATCATTCGCGGATGATCTTCCAGGAGTCGATCCGCCGTGGCTTTGTCGGTTGCTCTTTCGATCCACCTGGAGGCTCGTCTCAGCATCGGCGGCCTGGTGCCCTCAAGTGCGTGCATATCGGATGCAACAGCATGTGCCACCCGTTGCTGGATCATCTTCAGCCCTGCTCGTTGAGCTTCCTTGCCGAACGCGCCGGTGATGCTCCCAGATGTCACGACGAACAAAGTCCCGTTTTCGATCATCTCTTTCATGCGGCCGGTATCGCGTCTCAGCACTTCGTTGCGTTCCGGTCTAGCGAGAATTGGCACGAGTCTTTTCATTCGTAGACGGGCAAGAACGTCGTTCATGAAAGACGGGAACGTCGTGAACGGAGTAGAGAGGAGAACGAATCTAGAACCGTTAATGGTGAGCTGGTTACCCGGCTCAACTCTGTCTGGAAGGTCCGGTGTGATGCGGTTTTCCATTCCGTGTAGAACCTGTGCCTGCGGCGCGCCGTCGGCTGCTTCCCGACGTAGTCGCGAATTCAGGTCGGCCACCAATTGACGAACCTCAGATACGCTCGAATTTAGTTCGACATCGCTCAGGTGAGGCGTTGAAACCAGAGTTGTAGTTCCCTCAGCCGCCGCTACCTGAGCCATGCGAACGCTCTGGTCCATGGTTGCAGGGCCGTCGTCAACCCCCGGGACAATGTGAGTCAGCAGATCGGTGAAGGGCATGTGTTCGCTCTACTGCCTGGCAGTGATCCTGCGGAACCTTTCTGCGTACTTGAATTCGAATCCTTCGGCAGCCTCAGTCGCACGGGTTCTAAGTCTGCTCGCAGCGTCAACATTGGTCGCCAGACCGCCGACCTGGCTCTCGTGCTTGAATAACGCTTCGACTTTGGTTTCGAGCGTTTCGCTCACGTCGACTATTACATTGGGCTGGTCTGTACCCCACATGAAGAGATGTTTCACCTTCCACGGCCCAAGACCCTCTTTATCGACCTGGTGTGGGAAGTGCAGGTGATCTCGAGCGTAGGGATAGATGGCGTCTTTGGCAGTAATGCCGACTGCGCGGTGGTCCCTGTGATTGAACCCCGCATACCGTTCAGGGTCGTGGGCGAACACCACTTCAGGACGGTGTTTGCGAATGAAACGGACGAGCTCTTCAAGGAACACGCGATCGGGGTCTAGCCAGCCATCGGGGTGATCAAGCACCTCGACCGTCTTCACACCAACCGCTTCAGCCGCTGCCTGCTGTTCAGCCGCACGTATTGGGACGATCGCCTCAGACGTCATTGACCTGTCGTTGCTGCCGCTGGACCCACTTGTCGACTGAACGTATACGACTTCGCAACCTGCCTTTGTCCACTTGGAGACAGTCGCACCGGTTCCAATCTCTGCATCGTCCGGATGGGCGAATATGACCATGGCGCGTTCCGGCGTTTCGGTAATCAACTCCAGGCTTCCGGGGCTGTCTGGTATGGGCAAATAAGGTAACTGGGTCATTGGACTCCCGAGAGGTCGCTTCAGATCGATTGTCAGTTGATTTCGAGAATAGCGTACCTGATGTCTGGATGAGGTACGCCACACCGCCTGATCCAAGGATAGACAGATACACTTATCTGCTGTTGTGCCAAATTTGATCCAGTAAGCGGAGTGTGAAATGTCCGTCTCTTCTGTTCTCGCGGCCCTTGCTACCAGTGATCCAGACATCGCAAAGGTGGTCAAGGACGAAGAGCGCCGCTTGCGCGAGGACATCGTGCTGATCGCATCAGAAAACTACGCCAGCGCCGCTGTGTTGGCAGCGACCGGTTCCGTGCTCACGAACAAGTATGCCGAGGGTTATCCGGGACGCCGGTACTACGCCGGGACCGAGAACGTGGACGTTGCCGAAACTCTGGCAATAGACCGGGCGAAGGAGCTGTTCGGCGCCGAGCACGTGAATGTTCAGCCCCACAGCGGATCACAGGCCAACATGGCAGCGTACTTCGCAGCGCTAAAGCCCGGAGACCGCGTACTCGGCATGTCGCTGGATCACGGAGGACACCTTACGCACGGTTCTCCGGTCAACTTTTCAGGGAAGCTGTTCGAGTTCGGTCACTACGGGGTAGACCCGGAGAGTGAACAGTTGGACTACGACGCTGTGGCGAAAGTCGCACGTGAGTTCAAGCCAAAGATGATCGTATGCGGCTACACGGCCTACCCGCGGACTATCGACTTTGCGCGGTTCCGAGAGATTGCCGATGAGGTTGGTGCTTTCCTGCTGGCGGACATTGCCCACATAGCGGGACTTGTTGTCGGCGGCGCGCATCCATCACCGGTCGAGCATTCGGACATCGTCACGACTACTACACACAAGACGTTGCGCGGGCCGCGGGGCGCAATGGCGCTCACGACAGCCAAGCTCGCACGTAAATACAACTCGGCCGTCTTCCCGAATATGCAGGGCGGACCGATGATGCACTCGATCGCCGCCAAGGCTGTGGCATTCAAAGAAGCCGCACGGCCAGAGTTCAAACAGTACGCAACGGCTATAGTTCAAAATGCACAGTCGCTTTCGTCTGCACTGGCAGCGGGTGGTCTGCGCATCGTCTCCGGCGGGACTGACAACCACCTGATGCTGGTTGATGTGCGACCGATTGGACTGACAGGAAAAGCGGCCGAGGAAGCACTTCACGCAGCCGGGATTGTGGTCAACAAGAACACAATTCCGAACGACCCTGAGTCTCCTATGGTCACGAGTGGTGTCAGGATCGGAACGCCAGCGATCACTTCACGGAAGATGGATGCGTCAGACATGGAGACTGTTGCCGGATTCATTCTCGATGCTGTCAAGAGCGCGGGCGACGATGCCTCACTTGCCTCAATCAAGAACGCCGTTTCGAGCTTCACATCGCAGTTCCATGTGCCCGGTTTGGACGATGCCTGATCGCAATAGCTGAGGGGCTGCAATTTTGGATATTCGTTGGACGTGATTTCATACGCAGTCGCGTGCTATACTTTTGCGGTTCTGCCAGATCGCCGGGAGACGGCGTTTTTACTCTCATGAAAACTTGGTAAAGAGATATTGCGCGATTACGAACTGATGTGGATTCTGCCGGGCACATCATCTGATGAAGACGGTGAGAAATCTGTCGAGACGATTAAGAGTCTCATCACTGAAAACGGTGGAGAAGTTAACTCCGCTGCTCCGTGGGGCCGCCGATCACTGTCATACCCGATTAAGAAAAACAGTGAAGGGGCGTATTATCTGGCACGGTTCAGCATTGATCCTGCGGCAACCCCTAAACTTACCGGGGTGATGGACGCCGATCAGGATATTCTGCGTCACTTGCTTATCAAAGAAGAGCGCAAGAAAGCCGCTACAACAGAGAGCTGAACCCCCGAAATTAGCCCTGAACACAGGGGGGATTCCAGATGACGCTTAACCAGATACTTCTAATTGGCCGTGCCGGCACTGACCCTCAGATGCGGTACACCCCGAGTGGCACTGCTGTGACCGATTTTCGTCTTGCGGTGAACAATCCGTCACGTGGCCAAGACGGTGAGTGGCAAGACAACACTGAGTGGTTCACGGTAACCGCCTGGGACAGGCAGGCAGAGTCTGTCAACCAGTATCTCGCCAAAGGGCGCAAGGTATTTGTTGATGGCCGACTGAGTACGAGAACGTACACCGCCAACAATGGCGAACAGAGAACAAGCCTTGAGATCAGGGCTTTCAAAGTGATATTCATGGACCGGCCTGATGGTCAGGGCGGCACAGACGAAATTGGTGCCCCACAGGCAACTGCCCCAGCAGGCAGCGCTTCTGGTGGCAACGGTGGCGACCCGGCGGCAGCAACAGCAGAAGACGTGGAGGAGCTGCCCTGGTAGCAGCTTCCGATTCCGAAGAGTTCGGGACGTCCATTCCACTAGGAGAAAAATGACGACTTCACAGGGCCGAGATTCGCGTGGCGGTGGTGGTGGTGGCGGAGGCCGACCGGGCACCCGCAGGTTTACAAGCAGGCGTCGCAGGCAATGCGTCTGCAAAGAGGTCGGCACAGTCGGCTACAAAGACGTATCTGTATTGCGTCGATTCATTTCCGACCGCGGCCGAATTGAATCGGGCCGCAAATCTGGTAACTGCGCAAAATGTCAACGGGAGTTGAGCACGGCTATTGCACGAGCACGGTTTCTAGGCCTGCTCCCGTACGCGCCAAATCACGTTCGTGTGACAGGTTCCATTGCTCCAGCCGCTACTCCCGCTCCTTCTGAAGATGAACAGGCAGATAAAAAATCGGAAAATGCCGACGAATCTGCATCGACCGAAGCAGAGGTGACAACGGATTCTGAGGCGACAACTGAGGCTGTAGAGACTTCGGAAGCCGAGGAATCCTCACAGACTCCAGAAGCCGAATCCACAGAAGCATCAGAGACCGACGAATCTGAGTCCTCAGAAGCATCAGAGGCCGAGGAGTCTGACTCCCCAGAGGCTTCGGAAGCCGACGAAGCGCCTGCTCCTGAAGCAGAAGAGGCTCCTGCTGAAGAAACTGTAGATAGCGCCGAAGATGAGTCGAGTGACGAATCCGAAGAGACATCGGATAGCGTTGAATCTTCTGAGGAAGAAGAGTCCTCGACAGAGGAGTCAGGCGACTCCGAACAGGCAGAAGAGACTAAAGACTCAGAGGAAGAGGAAAAGGCTTAGGCGTCTGGACTAGCTAAATCAGACACAGACCTTTTCAGATATGACCAATTCGGAAAATGTCACTGGCCCGGCACCTGACTCCCCCGGAGAATACGTAGCCGGACAACGCAGCATCACGCAGCGCGCAACGAAATCCCGCTTTGACATCCTTCGTGAAAAGAAGGAACGGGGTCGTCGCGGTCGCCCTTATGTGTTTGGCGGTATCGGAATCCTCGCGATCCTGATGATCGTGCTCGGGGTTGCGTTCTGGAACGAGTTTGTTGCACCGCCGAGAGCGTTGGCGATTCGCGTTGGCGATGTCGAGTACACACGTGGCGATGTTGTGGACCTGATCAGGTTCAACCAGCGGCTGAGCGAAGAGGTCGGTGTTCCGTTCCAGCTCGGTAGTTCAGTTTTCGAAGCCCTTCAGATTATCCAGGAAGCTGAACTTGCATTCCAGCTCTCGCCACAGTTTGGTGTTTCTGTTTCACCCGAAGAGGTTGATGAACGCGTAGAGTTCATCCTTGGGTTCATTGTTCAGGCTGAGGACCAGCGCTCCGGTGAATTCGACACGAATGTGGAAGAGGCTAAGCGGCAGTTCTTGAACCGGGTTGGCTTGCCTGAAGAGGTTTGGAGGGACTTTTTGAAGAAGGTTCTTTTCCAGGAACGGCTTAGAGAGGTTGTTGGTGACAACATCCCTCGGATTCAGCCTCAGGTTCATGAGTATCAGATCATGCTTTCGCGCAACGACTCTCAGCTCGTATCTCGCAT
Organism: Chloroflexota bacterium; assembly: GCA_029262715.1. Classification (GTDB taxonomy): domain Bacteria; phylum Chloroflexota; class Dehalococcoidia; order Lucifugimonadales; family Lucifugimonadaceae; genus JAJCYX01. Next base: position 1,870 of record JAJCYX010000143.1, on the reverse strand, counting down.
AGAGCGTGAGTTGAACGCCGGTGGCAATGTTGAAGATATCGTCCTCGAATTCTCGGACGACCCTGAAGTTCAGCGCACTCGTGGTGACCTTGGCTGGATGCCTCAAGGCGTGGTTGCGAGGCAGATCGACAATCTTCTGTTCGGTACCGATTCCGATGGCAACCGCCTCTTGCCAATCAGGTCTCCTTCGAATCCGCAGCTTGATGAACAGGCTGGGCTGTGGTCCGTGCTAGTGGTCGATGATCTTCAGGAAGCTCGGGAGATTGAGCCTGCAGTGCTTGAGATACTCAAAGACACTGCAATGACCATATTCCTGAATGAACAGCGTCGAAGCATTGACCTCTTTCTGGACCTCGACAGTGACATCACAAACTGGGTGAACAAGCAGGTTTCGCTGAACTCTCTGCCATCCACACCGGATGCAAGCCAGCAAGATCCGCTACAGGGACTCCTACCGCCCGGTGCGTCGATCACCGGCGGACCACCAACGGTTGTGCCGCCAGTAAGTGGAATTCCTGGGATTAGCGCGCCAATTCAGTAGCATCGCCGGTGGAACCGATCACTCGGTCCCTTCGGGATTGTCCGCTGTTTGAAATGCCTTATTTTCTTTGTGACGTTTAGCTGTTTAGTCATCGTAGTTTGTAGTCGGGATTGGATTTTTCATGCGCACGGTAAAAATTGGCCTGCTAGGTCTTGGTGTAGTTGGCTTGGCTGTGGCGAAGGCGATCATTGACGATGACGGCATGGCAAGCCGCACGGGTGTAAAACTCGAACTTACAAAAGTCGCTGTTCGTGACCTGTCGAAGAAACGTGCAGTCAAGCTTCCTGTGAGCATGCTCACGGTCGATCCGGATGAGGTGGTCAATCATCCTGAAGTTGAGATCGTCGTCGAGTTGATAGGTGGAGAGAATCCGGCTTTCGAACTTATCTCTACCGCACTTAAGTCAGGCAAGCACGTTGTATCCGCGAACAAAGAGGTCCTCGCCAAACGAGGAGATGAACTTCTTGAAGCTGCGGCCAGTTCAGGAGCAAAGCTCGTCTACGAGGCGAGCGTCGGCGGCGGAATCCCGATTCTCAACACCATTTCAAATGACCTTGTCGCGAACAGAATCGACTCAATTCGGGCAATTATCAACGGCACCACGAACTACATCCTCACTCGCATGTCTAGCGAAGGCGCTGCTTACGACGATGTGTTGGCCGATGCGCAGGCCTTGGGCTATGCAGAGTCAGATCCGACTGCGGATGTAGATGGCTTCGATGCTCTGTACAAGATCGCCATTCTTGGCCGGTTGGCTTTTGGAGCCAGCGCGTCTGTTGATGACATTCACCGTGAGGGAATTGGCAGAATAGACGCCAGAGATTTTCAGTACGCGGACGAGCTGGGTTTCACTATCAAGCTTATTGGCGCTGCGCAGCGGACGGCAGACGGATTGTTGCTTCGAGTTCACCCGTCACTAGTACCGCTTGACGTGCCAATGGCGTCGGTCAACGGTGCGCTGAACATGGTAGAGGTCGAAGGTGACTTGGTTGGGCCTCTGTGGCTACAAGGAGCAGGAGCTGGGCCTAAGCCAACGGCCTCGGCTGTGCTTGGTGATGTGCTGAGTGTCGCCACAGAGCCATCGAGTACGCCATCGAGTAGTTCCACGTCTGCAATGGCGCTGGCGCCGATGAGTGGTCATGTGTGTCAGTACTACCTGCGTCTTACTGCAGCAGATAAACCTGGTGTGCTGGCACAAGTGGCAACGGTTCTTGGTGACGCCAGCATCAGCATCCGGTCTGTGATTCAGGTAGACACGGACGAAACTACGGGGCAGGCCGACCTCGTCATAATGACTCACTCGGCATTAGAAGCTAATATGCAAGAGGC
>JAJCYX010000142.1 GCA_029262715.1 Chloroflexota bacterium | reverse complement strand
TACCGCGGCGGCAGGTTAACCTCTCCGAACGACATCGTTGTGAAGTCTGACGGCTCTGTCTGGTTCACCGATCCTGACTACGGCGCTCTTCACCCGGAACTTGGTCACGGTAAAGCGGCTGAGCACGACCGAAATCGCCTGTACCGACTGGACCCGGTGTCTGGCGAGATCACTTCCGCGTCGGAAGATTTCGATAAGCCGAACGGCATCGCTTTCTCACCTGACGAACGCGTGCTGTACGTCGGCGACACGGGTCGCACGCACGGTGAGTTTCGCCCACACAGGGTGATGGCGTTCGATGTGGTCGAAAGTGAACTGAGCAACCCTCGCGTGTTCGCAGATGTCGATCCATGGGTCCCGGACGGTATACGTGTCGATGTAAACGGGAACCTATTCGTCAGCGCAGGTGACGGTATTCAGTGCTTCAACAGCGCTGGTGACCTAATCGGGAAGATTCATACTCCTGAGGTCGCAGCCAACTGCTCATTCGGGATGTCTGACAGGCAGACGCTTTTCATCGCAGCCACCAGTTCAATCTGGAGCATCGAACTGAACACCACTGGTGCGATCAGACCGACAGGTTGAGGGTTTTCGAAGCGAGACGGACTGAAACCAAACAGCTTGACCAACTAGCTTGAACGGATACGAAAATGACTGCTGAACCGAAGACCTGGCCCGAGCGAAAAGAGTACAGACCGGCCTCCGAGTTGAAGTCCGGGTTCGAGTCGCTGGACCCTGCGTTCGATGAGCTGGTTGGTGAGAACCCTGCACTGGAGAAGCACTGGTCCGGCGCCGAGTGGTCCGAAGGCCCTGTTTTCGTGCCTTCGCTCAACTCGCTGATCTGGTCTGACATTCCGAATAACCGGATGCTGCGGTTCGATGCTGGAAGTGGTGAAACGACTGTTTTCAGGGAGCCGTCCAACTACACGAACGGTCACACTCTCGATCTTCAAGGCAGGATAGTTAGCTGTGAGCACCAGGCGCACCGCATTTCACGAACCGAAACGGATGGCACGGTCACCTCTCTGGTAGATCGGTTCGAGGGGAAGAGGCTGAACTCTCCCAATGATCTTGTCGTTAAGTCGGATGGAACAATCTGGTTTACCGATCCGCCATATGGGATTCTAAGCAACAGGGAAGGGACTCAGAGGGAGTCGGAAATTGGTGCGAATTATGTGTACCGTTTTGATCCCGAAACTGACGAACTGAGTATTGCGAGCGATCAGTTCGACAAACCCAACGGTCTAGCGTTTTCACCTGATGAGAGCATTTTGTACGTTGCAGACTCAGGCGAGCCTCGCCAGGTTTTCGCGCTCGATGTCGGTGATGACGGTAGGACACTCTCGAACTTCCGACCGTTCGTTGTCGTTCGCCCGGGCATATCTGACGGTTTCAGGTGCGATGTGAACGGCAACATCTGGTCGAGCGCGCAGGACGGAATCCACTGCATTACGTCTGAGGGAAACTTGATTGGGAAGATTCTTGTGCCGGAGCAGCGAGTGGCGAACTGCTGCTGGGGCGGTCCGGAATGGAACCGGCTGTACATCGCGGGCGACACCTCTTTGTACTCGGTGCAACTTGCAGTCACAGGTGCCCACCGCCCGAATTAGGCCTGGCGCGTGCTTCTGAGGATGACGCGAAAGCGCCCGGCTTCTGCATGAGCCGGACGCAGTATCAAGATCTGTGTGATCTAAGCGCGGGCAGCCGAAATGCTGAGCCAACGCCTTGGAATCGTCTCGATGCCTCGTTCCTCGAACACCTGGTGAAGACCCTTTTGCAGAGCCTGTCTGCCGGTATCGAGCGGTACGCCCGGCAACACGCCTTCAATCCAGTCGCGGAATCCACTGATGTGGTACCAGCCGGATTCAGGACCATCGATGTCGGTAACTTCCGATTTGACGATTCTGAATCCTGACTCTTCAAGAAGAGTCTCGTACTCCACGGCTGTCAGGTGCTGGCGAGACTCAACTTTCTGCGAAGCGTCCGGCATCATGCCGTGCTCTCGCTTCAAAATCCGAAGTGAGCGCATGAGCCAGCGGCGGAAAAATTCTTCGCTTGAAGGTGGGTGCGAGCCTTCGAAGAAGGATGTATTGATGGCCAGGATGCCGTTTGGGGACAGCTTGTCCCTGATCTGGGCCAGCAGCGACTGCTTGTCCGGAACGTAGTGAATCGAGTTGCAGTAGACGACCGCGTCTACATCGCCGTTTATGGCCGTCTTCAGGTTCTGTACAGGCGACTGCACGAACCTGACCACCGCATCTTTTCGACCGCCGAGTTCAGAAACGGCGTCCCGGAGAGCGGATGCCGAGTGATCGACAGCGAATATCACTGTCTCTTTGGCAGACTGAAGCCTCTCGAGGATCAGCTTCGTCACACCACCGGTCCCACAGCCAAGGTCGATGATTCTGCGCTGGCGACCGACCTCTGCAAGATCGAGCAGCCTGGCGTTAACCTGCCTGTAGAACGGCAGGTTCGAGAATGCCGTAAATGAAAATTCTTCGGTACTGTTGTCGTTCTCAGCCAATCTGGAGCCTCGCTAACATTGTGCGGGCACGTCCCGTTCCACAAAGGATGATGGTGCGCGTAACGCGCAGGTTAGAACTATGCGATTTTACCAGATCGCCGCCTATCTAACATATACGGCTAGCCTGCACATCAGGATCGCAAAGTGAATTCGATTCTCAGCCGTAACTATAGAGCCATCGTTCTCACCACTCTCGCACTGGTCATTCTCACGGGTGGCGCGGCATGTGGGAATCAGAAAGAGAACACTCCGCTGATCTCTGCGGCTGCGTCACTCGCTGATGTGCTGGAAGAGGCCGCCGGTGCTTACGAGGCGAACACTGGTGATGCGGTTGATTTCAATTTCGGAGGCTCGATCGCGTTGGCCAATCAGATTGCGCGGCTGGATGGGCCGACAGACGGAGTGATCCTGGCAGGTGATGGACCTATTGATCTGTTGATTGATCGCGGAGTTGTGGACGCAGCAAAGGTTGCCGTGATTGCAGAGAACTCGCTGGTAGTGGTGAGTGCCGATGACATTGAACTCTCTTCTCTGGCCGATCTGTCTCTGAACGACTACCGAGTGGCTATCGCAGACCCTGAGCTTGCGCCGGCCGGTCAGTTTGCAAGAGAGGCACTGGTTTCGGCGGCTGTGTGGGATGATCTTGATGGTCAGATCATCCCTACTCTGGATGTGCGTGCCGCGCTCGCTGCTGCAAGTTCGGGTAGCGTCGACTTCGCAATTGTGTACGCCACTGATTCACTTACAGAACCCAACTTGAACGTTGTTTTGCGAGTGGATAGCACGTTGCATCAGGCCGTACGGTATCCAGGTGTCGCTATCTCGAACTCTGATGTGACCGATGCCGTGAACGCGTTTCTCAGCTTTCTTCTCGGACCTGAAGGCCAACAAATCCTGCGGAACCACGGCTTCACGACCAACTAGAATGGCTCCAAAATACGCTGCCCTTTGGTGGCGTCACCATGAAGCCGTTCGCCTTCCGTCAGCGGTAGGTAGACTTGTCAGCCAATGAACTCTGACGTCTCAATTGTGCTTCTGTCGCTTCAGATTGCGGGATTGGCGATGGCGCTTGTGATCCCCATCGGCATCGCAACGGCATGGCTCCTGGCAAGAAAGCGGTTTCGAGGCAAGTTTCTTCTCGAAGCGGCGACGACACTACCCCTTGCGCTGCCACCGGTACTTGTCGGCTTTGTGCTGCTCTGGGCAACTGGCGGCAACAGTTGGCCGGGTCGAGCCGTGAATTCGCTGTTCGGCGTGGACATAGTGTTCACATGGGTCGCCGCCGCGATCGCTGCTGCGGTAGTGGCATTTCCGTTGAGCGTTCGAGCGTTCACGTCTGCGATTGCAGGTGTGGATAGCAGGCTTGAGGTAGCAGCTCGTGGACTTGGGGCAGGTCCGCTACGAGTTTTCTTTACGATCACGCTGCCATTGGCAATCCGGGGGATCCTGGCAGGGGTGTTGCTGGGGTTTGTGCGAGCGTTTTCCGAGTTCGGCGCGACGATCGTGATTGCAGGAAACATTCCGGGGCGCACTCAGACTGTCCCGTCAGCGATCTTCACCCGAATATCGACGGGAGATGATTCGGCGGTCTGGAGGCTTGCCGCCGTTTCCGTCGTGATTGCGGTCATAGCGCTTGGCGCTCACAACTACCTCTTGCGACGCTCCGACGGTGAGGCCGGAAAGGCATCATCGTGACGCACAATCTATTGAGGGAAAACGGGAGCAAAACCGGGAGCGCAAAAACGATCCTTGAATTCGATGTAACGGTGAACAGACCTGAGTTTTCATTGCACGCCGCTGGCTCGTTTGGATCGGGAATCACAGCGGTCTTTGGCCCTTCAGGCGCAGGCAAATCGACGCTGCTCGGAGCGATTGCCGGTAGCGTCAAACCGTCCAAGGGTCACATCTCACTCTTCGGAAGAACGCTGGTTTCCACATCTGAAGGTGTGACTCTGCCGCCAGAGCGTCGACGGGTTGGATTCGTCTACCAGGACGCCACGCTCTTCCCACACATGACGGTCGAGAAAAACATTGCATACGGCCACAGACTGACACCAAAAGACCAACGACGGCTGGACCCTTCCGACCTCGCTGAACTCCTGGCAATCTCAGGGCTTCTACAGCGCAGACCTTCCGAGCTATCGGGCGGTGAGAAGCAGCGTGTCGCTCTCGCACGGACGTTGGCGACATCTCCCGAACTACTGCTGCTTGACGAACCGATGTCTGCTCTGGACATTAGGCTGCGCGGAATCGTGCTCGGCTACTTGAAACTGATACATCGAGAGCTAGCGATGCCGATGGTCTACGTTTCTCACTCGATATCAGAGGTACTTGCAATCGCCGATGAGGCAATGGTGCTAGAGCAGGGAAGAGTTAAGACCTTCGGCACCGCTCGACGACTTTTGAACCAGGTATCAACAGCTGAGGGTGATGCTGGTGATCTAACTGTCGATAACATTCTCGAAGGTCAGATTGTTGAGTCTCACACGAGCGGTGAACCTGGGAAGGTAAGGATCGGTCGAGCAGAATTGACCGCGCCGACTGGGCACAGGGAGTTCGGCGAAAAGGTTGTAGTGGCGATTGGCTCACAGGAGATCATCGTTGCGACTGAGCGGCCTGTCGGCATAAGCGCACGCAACGTACTTGCAGGGACGGTTGCGTCACTTGATGGTGATGGTCCGCGGCGGATGGTGGCGGTGGATTGCGGAGCGGAGCTGATGGCGGAAGTGACAGCATCGGCCATAAACGAGCTCGATATTCAGCCAGGAAAAGATGTGTATCTCGTGATCAAATCGAGCAGTATCACAGTGATGGACGCCTTCAGGGATTAGACAACCGCTTTTCCGTACCCACGGGCTTATTCGTGCCCTAAATGTCTACGAATTCTAGCTTTGGTAACGAGTCGGTTACACGTATGCGTGTATCACAATACGCGTCCAAACCTTCATGTGAGTTCAGGGCAGTCCGGTGGATACTGACGAGCTGATGCCCAGATAATTCGCTCCGTAGCGGTTGCCGAGCCGCTTGAATATCTAGTCTCTGCGCCCATGGAATCCGAAGCGAACCTTCTACAAGATTTCGCCGTCATTATGGCGGTCGCGGGCGCTGCCGTGGTCGTGATGCGACAGCTCAGGTTGCCATCGATTCTCGGCTACATCGTCGCTGGCGTGCTGGTCGGTCCGTTCACATTCAACAACCCGATCGTTTCAGACGTAGGTACCATCCGGCGCCTTGCAGACGTCGGCCTTGTGCTTCTGCTGTTCGGCCTTGGACTCGAGTTCGGGTGGGAGCGAATCAGGCAGGTTGGTTTCAAGGTCCTGTTCATTGGCGCTCTGGAGATCACCTTACTGATTGCGCTTGGCTTCCAGATCGGTGTTGCTCTCGGTTGGACAGACACCGAGGCTATCTTCCTGGGTGCAGCGATCTCTATCAGCTCATCGGCAGTGCTGATAAAGATGCT
>JAJCYX010000141.1 GCA_029262715.1 Chloroflexota bacterium | reverse complement strand
TGCCGTGGGAGGTTGTGCCGGGAATAACCTCACCAATTGCCGCTCCTGCTTATGCCGGGATTCCAATCACGCAGCGCGGAATGGCCTCATCGTTCACGGTGGTGACAGGCAGCGAAGACCCTGAAAAGCCGGACTCGCTTGTTGACTGGAAGGCGCTGGCGCAACTCGGAGGTACCATCACGTTCGTCATGGGCTGGAAAAGCATGCCTCAAATCGTGAAGTCGCTGACTGAGAACGGTCTGCGGGCTGACACGAACGCTGCACTGGTTCAGTGGGGAACCACTCCGCAGCAAAAAACGGTAACAGGACCACTGGACCGGATTGTGGAGATCGGCGTGTCGGCCGGCATAGGCGCACCGGTGATCCTTGTTGTGGGTGAAGTCTCATCGCTAAAAGACAGGCTGGCATGGTTCGATTCTCGACCGCTTTTTGGCCGAAAGGTTCTCATCACCAGGGCACGTTCGCAGGCAAGTCGACTTGCTGAATCACTGGAAGCGTACGGAGCCACCACGATTCAGGTACCGACCATCGACGTAGTTCCTGTCGCTGATACTTCTGAGATGGATCGTGCTGTGGTCTCCCTTAGAGAGTACGACTGGGTTACGTTCACCTCGGCAAATGGAGTGCAGGGGCTCTGGGACCGAGTGAATGCGGCGGGACTTGATTCGCGAGCATTTGGCAGCGTAAAGATAGCGGCCGTTGGGCCATCGACGGCTCGAGCGCTTGAGTCTATCGGCCTGACCGCGGACATTATCCCAGACAACTTCGATGCCGAGTCGTTACTTGAGAAATTCCGGGCGCTGGACGAGTTACCCAGGCGTATCCTGTTCCCGAGATCGGAAATCGGGCGGGAGTCGCTGGTCGAAGGTTTGAGCGAGATGGGTGTGACGGTCGACCCGGTCACCGCATACCGCACCGTTATGTCTGACGCCTCATCTGAAGAAGCCATGACGGCCTATGCTGAAGGAGTCGACATTACGACATTCACCAGCTCGTCTTCGGTCGAAAACCTTGTGAAGCTGTTGAACGGTGACGTATCAACCATCAACGATTCAGTGGTCGCATGCATCGGCCCGATCACCTCAGAAACGGCGCAAGCCAACGGAATCAATGTCACGATAACGGCTGAAGAACAGACGATAGACGGACTTGTGCAGTCAATCTTGCAGTCGTTCGATTCGGGAGAAAACCGGTGAGCAGTGAGCTTGAGTTCACACGTCTGCGCCACCTGCGGGAGACCGCTGACATCAGGCGAAACAATGCTGAAACGAGCCTCAGTGTGTCCGAACTCGCTTATCCGATCTTCGTAACTCTGGGGTCCGGAATTCAACGACCAATCGATGCTATGCCGGGCCAGTTCCAGATGTCTGTGGATGTAGCAGTGAAGCAGGTCGAAGCTGCTCACAAAACCGGAATCGACAAGGTTTTACTATTCGGCTTACCGCAGCACAAAGACTCGGTTGGGAGCTCAGCGAAGGACGCTGGTGAAGCAGTTCAGGCGGCCACGCGTCAGCTAAAACGCGAGCTGCCGGATGTAACCGTAATCACTGACGTTTGCCTCTGCGAGTACACGGATCATGGTCATTGTGGAATCGTCACTCCAGACGGTGAGGTCGACAACGATGCGACGTTACCGTTACTCGCTGCGGCAGCGGTTTCGCATGCTGAAGCCGGGGCCGACATCGTGGCACCGTCGGCAATGATGGACGGCCAGGTCGCCGCCATCCGTGCCGATCTCAATGAATCTGGCTTCGAAAAAACGCGATTGATGGGCTATTCGGCAAAGTACGCGTCTAGTTTTTACGGTCCTTTTCGTGAGGCTGCAGGATCAGCGCCGCAGTTCGGCGACCGACGCAGTTACCAGATGAGTTCAACTCAGTCTGACGAGGCGATGCTCGAGATCGAAGCTGATATTGCGGAAGGCGCTGACTACATCATGGTCAAGCCTGCGCTGGCTTACCTGGACATAATCCGTCGTGCCTCAGAGCGCTTCCCAGAACCACCATTGGCGGCATACAACGTAAGCGGTGAATATTCGGCGATCAAAGCGGCAGCGGCAAACGGATGGCTTGATGAGAGAGGTGCCGCGATGGAAGCGCTGATCGCGATCAAGCGAGCCGGGGCCGATCTGATCATCACCTATTTCGCGCCGGACGCGGCCCACTGGCTAGACCAGTAGTAGTAACATAAATCTCTTCTGTTGAAGCCGGTCTGAACAGACGACTCATGTAGCGCAAATAATCCTGCGCACCCGGACCGGTTTCCTCAAACAGAACGCTATTTCAAAGTGTTTTTCGTCGCTTTCCAGGAGTTGATTCGATGGCGGACTTTTACGACCGAGACAACCTGCGTGCCACGGTTGCAGAGTTTCTTGCTACTTTCTTTTTCGTCTTTGTAGGCGTCGGTGCCATTGGCGCGTTCGGTGAAATCGGCCAGATATCGGGACCGCAACTCCTCTTGATCGGCCTCGCACACGGGCTTGGAATCGCAGTCGGCATCATGGCCATTGGTCGAGTTTCCGGAGCTCACATCAATCCCGCAGTTACGATCGCTGCGCTGCTTGCAGGCAGAATCGGACTAATCAAATCTGCCATGTACATTGGGGCACAGCTTGGAGGCGCAGCCCTGGCGATGGTGGCACTTGACGGTTCGGCATATCCCTCAGATGACCTCGGTCTGCACGGATTGGGGCAGAACCTCACTACTGGCAACGCATTCGTGATCGAAGTGATTCTGACGTTCTTCCTCGTGTTCACCATCTTTGCAACGGCTATGGAAAAACGCGGGAATGCGATGCTTGCGCCACTGGCTATTGGAACCGTGGTGGCGCTAGGCCACTTCGTAGCTATTCCGCTAACAGGCGCGTCAATGAATCCCGCCCGTAGCTTTGGGCCAGCGCTGATACACGGCAATTGGACAGATCACTGGATCTACTGGGTGGCACCGATCACTGGAGCGATAATCGCAGGCATCATCTACGTGGCGGTCTTCGGCACCGCAGCTGACCGTTCACAGGCAGGAGCTATTTCGCTCACAGACCCGGAAGCCTGACGAGATGACGGGGAAAGTTAACGGCTTGTTGACCACGTTGAAGTAGCCAGGGAGCGTCGTTCATCTTGGGGTTGCTGTCGTGTCCGTGCGCATATCTTGAAACAGAGCTGAATTGACTGACACTCCTCTTCTCAGGGCCTGCATGGCAGAGGTCACAGGCACATTTCTACTTGTGCTGTTCGGCACAGGTTCCGTTGCCGCGGCAACCTTCACAGGCGCACAGGTCGGACTCTGGCAAGTAGCTGTAGTCTGGGGTTTCGGCGTGGCAATCGCCATCTACGTCACC
>JAJCYX010000140.1 GCA_029262715.1 Chloroflexota bacterium | reverse complement strand
AGTCCCTGACCCTGCGACCCGGTCGCAGCAATCTGTGACGAATCGACAACGTCGAACGGATAACCTCTCGCGTTATTCCCGCACGGCGTTCCGTTGCTCAATCGGCAATTGTTCATGGCCGCGAGTATTCGATAAGGAGATACGTCCGGACGATCTACCGGCGGCCTGAACTCATAGTTCGCAACGTCGATGGTGATCGATTTCCCAAACTCGAGCGGGCCGATCGAAAACGATTCGGTCTCATCAGTAACGTACTGCTGCACCCTGACGTTGTTACCGTCATCCGCAGCCTCCAGCGCCACGTCCCGGTGTTGGAACGAAACAACCAGAGTTCCGGTTGCCGTCAGAGTTTCGACATCTTCAGCGTCTAGTCGGCGAGGTTCGGAGTCACAGTTCTTGTGCTCAGGCACCTCAGCCTCGACATCGATAAACGGGTCGCATGCGACGAGAAGAACGGTAGCTTGAAACGCGCTACGAGCAGTGCCGTTTTCATCTATGCCGACCTGAGTTATGGGGCCGTCACCGACCTTATCGAGCACTGGTCGGAGAACCCACACTCCGGGTCCGCCAATGTCAGTGTCTAGTTCGTCGGAACTTTCGCCCGAACAGCCGGAGATGACCCAGAAGCTGAACATGACAACCAGCATTGCGGCAAGGGAGTACCGAGACCACACAGGTCTGCGACTTGCCTCTGAGAATCCAAATGATTTTCGCGGTTGCACGCTGTGGCTCCTGTCAGGCCGATAGGTTTGTTGCCAGAGCCGGTAGATCAATCCGACACCATCGCCAGCGATCACACCTTCGCTTCTCCGAACTCCTCGCGCAGCTCTGCGAAGATCTTCTTGATCCCAACGGTCCCGAACATCATCGGGCTAGCCACATTCATTACTGTGTAACCCTCGCCAATCCAGCGGCGAGCGTCCGCGGGGTCGGCAAACGTCGAGCCAAGCGCCTTGTTCGATTTCTTAACCTTCGCCGCAAGATCGATCATGATGTTCTCAACCTTGCTGAAGTGAACGTCTCCGCCACCGCCGTAAGCAGCCGACAGGTCGGCCGGTCCCAGGATCAGCAGCTCAAATCCGTCCAGCGCCAGCGTGTCGTCAATCTTCTCCCACGCCTCGGCGCTCTCCATCTGCAGCGCAAGCACAGTCTCGTCGTTCGCCTGCTTCACAATCTCTTCGGCACCGATACCAAGGTATCCAGCGAAAAACGGAGCGATTCCGCGCGATCCCATTGGCGGGTACTTCGCAGCCTCGATAGCCGCCTTCGCCTCTTCGGGGTTATCGATTTGCGGAATCATCACGCCCACCGTCCCTGCGTCGTAAGCCCTCTTGATCATTCCCGGTTCATTCCAGGGAATCCGCAAAATCGGCGCAACACCGGCCATTCGGCCCTGCAGCAGAGTCGGGTAGACGGTCTCAAGTCCCCAGGGTGAATGCTCGAGGTCAATCCATGACCAGTCGCAGCCGGTGGCATACGTCGCCGCTGCGATGTGAGTCATGGGAGCGGGCAGGCTTGTGCCAAGAACAGCCTTGCCGGTGGCCATCTTCTGCCTGAAATTACTGGGGTAAACGCTGGTCATTTGTGCTGTGCCTTTCGGGTCCTGTGCAGGACTGGAAGATCGCCGATTGCTAACTCTCGAGTCGGGCGCATGGTACGTCGACGCTGCGACCTGAGCAATCCGATTGATTAGGAAAACGTGCGAGCGGGCATCAGCAGAGACGCGCGAAGAGCAACGCATTGGTGTTGTCACTGTTCGAATCGGGGAACCGACCGCCTACGGCCAGCTCCAGGTTACGCCGCCTTCTGCACCTCAACAGGCAGAGTGACCGTGAAGATCGACCCCTCGCCCTTCTTGCTGACCACATCGACCTTGCCACCGAGAGCCGTTGCTAACTCTCTGGATATCGCGAGACCCAGACCTGAGCCCTGGTTCTCCCTCGTCACATCGTTGTACAGGCGATTAAAGTGACCGAACAGCGAAGACATCTCATCTTCGTCAATACCTTCGCCCGAGTCGGTTACCGAAATCTTCATGTGATCACCTTCCAGCGAACAATCAACTCTGATCTCACTGTCGGGCGCTGAATACTTGCTGGCATTCGAAACCAGGTTGGAAATGATCTGCTCCAGCCTGTTCCTGTCCGTGACCAGCCTGATCTCGTCTTCCGAGAAGCCAGTAACAAGTCTCTGGTTTTTCGCACTCAGAATCGGCTGCATCGAATCGGCCAGTTGACTCATCGATTCCTGTAAGGAGAATTTAATCCAGGCGATGCTAATGTTCCCTGACTCCTGCTCTGACATCGCAAGCAGGTCTTCGATCAGCAACTTCAGTCGACCGCCGTTTCGCTTGATTACATCCAGGTGATTCAGATCGCGCTCGCTCAAACTGCCTTCACGGTTGTGGGAGATGATGTCCGTAAAAGCGATCATGCTGGTCAGCGGCGTACGCAATTCGTGAGAGACCATTGAGACGAATCGCGCCTTCGTCTGGTTCATCTCCTCAAGCTTTTTATTCTCAAGCTCGAGACGAATCCGAGACTCCATCTCGGTCGCAAGGCGCATCGAGCGTGAATTTAGCTCGCTGGCGGCCACCGGGCCACCAATCTGCGTAGCCACCTGTTCGAACAGTTCCCGGTCTTCCTCGGAATACGCATCTTCCACCCGCGACCGCAGGCTCAGGGTGCCGATAGCCCGGTCACCCGCCATCAGTGGTGCGTGCATCGAAGTCTTTAACCCGGAGCGCTCGCTCATCGCGTAGCCGAGCAATTCCGCATGAGCTTCGTCGTTTTCCTTCTGTAGAACTATCTTGCCCCGCCTTGCCATCATGATTCCATGTGCAGGTACCGATATCTTCTTTCGCTGTGGATTTTCGTCCCAGTTTTCGAGACGAACTCCGGACACGAACTTGTCGGTAAGAGTGTCGCCACTCTCGTCAACAACGGCGAGAACTATCCTGTCGAACTGGATCAGCCTCCCAACACGCCCGACCAACTGATCCCAGACGAGACTGATGTCAATTGTCGAACTGGCAAGGCGCCCTATCTCGGCTAGAAGAGTCCGCTCATACACCTTTCGCTGACTGAACGCCCATTCACGTGAGTTCACCAGAATTGGAGTGATGTGAGCGACAATCTTCTCGATCAGCTCAAGTTCTCGATTGGTGAAAGCGGCCTTCTTCCAAGAACGCAAGCTCACCGCACCAACAGGCTCTCCACCACTGAACATCGGAACACTAATCAGGGAAGGAAGCAGGTCGGAGCGCCACCTTGCATTCGGGAATCTTTCAACTACGAACGTCTCCCTACAATCGTCGATCACGAGCGGCTTACCAGAGGTTACGACGGCTTCGACGACCGTTCCTGAAAGTGGGCTGGTTGGTTGTAACTCCCAGGCGTGCACTTCATGACCGGTTACGAACGTTTCGGTCAGTGTGCCGGAATTGAGGTCAGCGAAGTAGATCGCCATTCGGTCAAACTCAACCGCCTGGTTGAA
>JAJCYX010000139.1 GCA_029262715.1 Chloroflexota bacterium | reverse complement strand
CGAACGCTTCGATGATCGGGACGCTCTTGATCTCCGCCGTGCGCTCGTCCTGTCTCGCATCGCCTCTCTGCATCTGCTCACGGTCGTTGAACACCTGCAAAACCAGGCCGTCCAGCTGCTGTTCAGCATTGCCAGGGAAGTCTGGCAACTGCGGTAGCTCGGCGATCTGATCGTTCAGGGCGTTTAGCCGCTCCCAGTAAGGCCGAAGGCTGATAGTCAGGCTCTGCTGCTCACGCTGTGTGCGAGCAGCTTCGAGCTTGTCTTGCTGTGCGGCGATCTGGCCCTCGACGTCTGAAAGCTTTGAGGCAACATCGGCATAAACAGCGTGGTCTTTGCGAGCCTCTTCTAGTTCTGCTTTCAGTTCGTGCAACTCTTTGTCGGCTTTGCGAATGGAACCGGATTTCGGTCCGCGCAAAGCACGTACGTCGCGATCGATTTTGGAGACTGCGTCAGGCAGGCTGACCCGCGAGAGACCGAGTCCAACAGAGTAGATGCGGTCACGGATCTCCGGCGAATTGAGCGTCGATAGCTCCTGCAACTCGCTCAGGCTGATGCTGAACAGGTTCTGGTACAGATCGGGGCCAATGCGATCGAGCAGCCGTTCGAGCAGTTCGGTGCCACCCTCGGCGTCGCCGCTCACGATCACCGGACCGCCGTTGCGCCCTTGCTCTCGCCTGACGGTGTACGCCGCGTTGGATGAGGTAACGATGTCGAGTGCGCCCGATGACGTTCCACCGTTTGCAGGCGGGTAGTCGTAGAACTCGAACTGCTTGTTTCGACGGTCGAGATAGCCGAACAGGGTCGATCTGACGAAGGCGCGCAGTGCGGATTTTCCGGCTTCGTTCGGGCCGTGGACCACCGTCAGGGCATCGTCAACCGGATCTACGACACGGTTGTTGAAGTGTCCGAAATTCTCAATATGTAGCCGAGTAATGCGCATGGTTTCCGCTACTCTTCCGGCTCCAGCAGCTCTGCAAGTTGCCAGCGTGCCTCTGCGGTCCAACCACGTAACTGGTCGTCGGTCGGAGCAGGTAGTCCGTTCTTACGGCCAGTAAACACCTCACCGACAACCTGCGCCAGCTCTTGAACACCCTCTTTGTCGTCAAGCGCTTTTGCCGCGGTGCGCAGAGTCGCTCCGAGAAAATCGTCTGCTTCAGACCTACTATCGAGATCGATCTCGGGCCTTGTTCGGTCGTAGATGCGCTCGACCCAAACCCATGGCGCTTCGGAAGCTGTTGCTCGCAGTTCTGTGAGAAGGTCCTCGACTGCGCCCTGCCGGGCTAGTTCGTGGTGCATCGACCCACGGCCAGAGAGGGTTAGTGAGCATATTACGTCACGGCCTTCGGCCTTCACCGCAAGATCGTCCAGCTTCTGCTCGATGGCGTCTTCGAGCTTGTCTATCGAGGTGATTTCGGAAATATCAACGTCAGTAGGCTCCCATCGCACGACATCGAGTGCATGGAAGCGTGTGTTGATGCTGCCCTCTTCGCTCACATCGACCATCATGCAGCCGCGCGGGCCAGTTTCGTTCGGGTGCCGACCCTGGATATTCCCCGGATAGACCACGGCGGGGCTCTGGCGGC
Organism: Chloroflexota bacterium; assembly: GCA_029262715.1. Classification (GTDB taxonomy): domain Bacteria; phylum Chloroflexota; class Dehalococcoidia; order Lucifugimonadales; family Lucifugimonadaceae; genus JAJCYX01. The sequence goes on along the minus strand of JAJCYX010000139.1, from coordinate 4,759 downwards.
GCAGGGTCTGGCGAGTGTGCACGTGGCCGAGTGCCCAGTAGTCGAGTGCAGTGAGCCTTAGATCGTCAAGTGAACATGGCGCGTAGTTGTCATGGTCCGGGTTGCCACCGACATTGGTGTGCAGCAGGCCGATTGTGAACGGTGAGTTGCTATCTGGAGTCTCGAAGCGAGCGACAAGGTTCTCTCTGACTTCACGGGTTGGGAACGAAACACCCTGTATCGCCGCCAGCGGTTCGCCGTTCAACTCGACGGTTTTCCACTCGGGCTCGGCTCCGAAGATGTGGACACCCTCCGGCCACGAGACCGCAGAAAGCCAGCCGTCGAGCGGATCGTGGTTGCCGTGGACGATGTAGACGGAGATGCCTGCTTCTGAAAGTCGGCGCATGCCGTCACGGAAGCGGAGTTGAGCTCGGACACTGCGGTCTGCACCGTCGTAGATGTCGCCTGCGATGACCAGGAAATCGACCTGCTCGTCGATGCACAGGTTGATCATGTTGTTGAACGCTTCGAACGTTGATTGCCGCAGTCTCTCGCCGACGCGCTTGTCCACATCACGCAGGCCGCGAAATGGGCTATCGATGTGCAGGTCGGCTGCGTGTACGAATCGGAAAGGTTGCAATGCCGGTTCTCAAACGCCGGGTATTGAAAATCAGGTCGTTTAATGCTGGGCGTCCAGCGTACTATCCGCAACGGCATCTCTGCCATTTGTAACCAGAACGTGTACGCGCTCCGCTGCCCGTGCGTGGCAAGTTTAACAATGGCCCACCTCTGCAGATGAGGCGGTTGTCACTCACACCGGTTGGATGCTGCCGTTACAGATGAACGGTATAAGCGCGTTCGAATTTGCTAGGCGAGAATGCGCCAGGCAGCATCGCCAAACGGAGTGCCGAGAGCAATGGGCCTCGAGACCACCGGGTTGACCGTCCGGTGGTAACCCACTATGAACCCGCTTTCAGGGAACGGCTGCGGCCAGCCTTTTACCATCTGGCGCAGGTCCCGCAAATCGCGGTACTCCAGCATCTTCTTAACGCTTGTCGGTAGGCCGATCAACCACATTGCAAAGAGCAGTAGCAGCACGCCCGCAACAACATCAAGGATGTAGTGGTTTGCGGTGGCGACAACGGCCAGTGTCATGAGCGCGAGATAGGCGGAGCTCAGGACGATGCCCAACTTGTTTCCGAGCTTGAACCATGCGAATGCGATTAGCGATGACCATGCGATGTGCAAACTCGGCATTGCTGCGAATTCGTTGTAGCCGAAGAATGAGCGAGAGCCTTCTTTTGGAAGCATGCCAAGAACCTGTGCAACGTCTGTCATGCCGTAGCCGGGCAGCATTCGCGGTGGAGCGAGCGGATATACAGCGAAGATGACCACGGCGGTGACCATGGTGATGAGGTACATGTTTCGCAGTGGCCAGTACAGGCGACGGCTTTTGATGAACAGATAAGCCGCTGACCCGAGTAGCGCAATCCGTAGTGCGATTGCGTAGAAATAACCCAGGAAGTTGAGGAATGCGACTGAATGGAGGCTGGCCCAGACCTGAATTTTAGATTCGTGAGCAATACCCAGCGTCTCTTCAAGTCTCACAAGTGCCCACGCGTTACTGAACGCCTGAAGAATAGGCGTCGAGTCGATCATGTTCTTTGATACTGAATAGAGCAGGTAAGTGCTAAAGAGCAGGATCACTTCCCGCGTGGCTAGGAACCGGGTGGTGTGACCGGTATTTCGCCCGAGGAAGCCGAGGTATGTGACCAGACTTGGCATAGCTTTTCAGTAGTGATGTGCGGCTTTATAACATTTCCACCGCTAAAGTTTACAACCATTTAGTGGGGAAAATCATCAACTTCGTCACACATCTCTGCAAAAGCCTTACGTGCAATCAAGCAACCATTACGTTAGATCCCAGTACGGAAACGACGAACGTAAACATTGGAAAACGACACATTCGGCGGGCCGCGTAACAGGTTGGTCGTACCGTGTATACACGGTATTCGTAAATCGTTAACTATTGGCTCGTCAGAGACGGAATAGCATCTCTCAGCAAAGAAAAGGCCGGTCAGGGAAATCCTGACCGGCCTTTAGTGTTCTTTTCAAACGCCAACGCAGCTTATGCTGCCAGGGCGTTGTTAGAAGTCCATCCCGCCGCCCGGAGGCATTGGCGGTCCTCCGGCCATTGCCGCATCAGGCTTGTCTGTGATCAGCGCCTCTGTTGTCAGGATCATTCCTGCTACAGAAACTGCGTTCTCGACAGCCGCCCGAGTCACCTTCGCAGGGTCGATGATGCCCATCTCGAGCATGTCACCGAATACGCCGGCTCCGGCATCAAAGCCGAAGTTCTTCTTCTTGCTCTCTGAAACCTTCTCCAGGATCACGGCGCCCTCGAAGCCCGAGTTGGCTGCGATGATGCGGATAGGAGCCAGCAGAGACTTGCGAAGAATCTCAACACCGGTCTGCTCGTCATCGTTATCAAACTTGAGCTTCGCCAACGCGTCTGAAGCCTTGATCAGTACCGTGCCGCCACCAGGGACGATGCCCTCTTCAACGGCTGCACGTGTGGCAGACAGAGCGTCTTCAACACGCTGCTTCTTCTCTTTCATCTCGATCTCGGTCGCAGCGCCAACCCTAATGATGGCAACACCACCGGAGAGCTTCGCAAGTCGTTCCTGCAGCTTCTCACGGTCGTAGTCAGACGTGGTCTCATCAACCTGCGTCTGAATCTCCTTCATACGGCCAGAGATTGCGCTCTTGCTGCCAGCGCCGCCAACGACCGTCGTGTCTTCCTTCTTCACGACAACGCGGTCACAGGTGCCAAGGTCGTCCAGAACCGCAGAGTCCAGCTTACGGCCGGTCTCTTCGGAGATGACGCTTGCGCCAGTCAGGATCGCAATGTCCTGCAGCATGGCCTTGCGGCGGTCACCGAATCCAGGCGCCTTAACAGCGGCTATGTTCAATGTGCCTCGCAGCTTGTTGACTACCAGGGTTGCCAGGGCCTCACCCTCAACGTCCTCAGCAATCAGCAACAGAGGTCGCTTCGACTGTAGAACCTTCTCCAGAACGGGCAGGAGGTCTGCAACAGCGGAAACCTTGCCGTCCGTGATGAGCACGTACGGGTTTTCTAGCTGCGCTTCCTGGCTGTCTGCGTTCGTTACAAAGTAGGGTGAGAGGAAACCACGGTCGAACTGCATTCCCTCTACGTAGTCTGTCTCGTAAGAGAGGGACTTCGATTCATCGACGGTGATTACGCCGTCCTTGCCGACCTTCTCCATCACGCCTGCGATCAATGCGCCCATCTCTTCGTCGTGGGAAGAGAGGATTGCGACGCTTGAGATCTGCTCTGAGCCCTTGACGGCTGTGGACTGCTTCTTGATGGAGCTACGAATGGTCTCCATCGCCTTCTCCATGCCGCGCTTCAGCGCCATAGGGTCAGCTCCGGCCGCGACGTTTTTGAAGCCCTCGCCGATGATGGCCTGGGCCAGCACTGTGGAGGTCGTGGTGCCGTCACCTGCGTCGTCGTTGGTCTTCTTGGACGCTTCCTTCAGAAGCTGTGCGCCCATGTTCTCGAACGGATCCTCGAGGTCGATCTCCTTGGCGATCGTCACGCCGTCAGAGTTGACCTGCGGAGGGCCGAACTTCTTGTCAACGATGATGTTCCGACCGCGCGGGCCGAGTGTCACCTTGACGGTGTTTGCGAGTATGTCGATGCCTTCCTTGAGGCGTGTTCGAGCATCCTCGCCGAACTTTAGATCCTTTGCTGGCATTTCTTTCTCCGTTTATTGCCGGTTGCATCAACTAGATGCCCATTCCGGGCGTTTTACTAGCCGATGACTGCGAGGATGTCGCTCTCTCGAACGATCAGGTACTCGGTTCCGCCAACGGCGTACTCCGTGCCTGCGTATTTTGAGTAGACGACCTTGTCGCCCTTCTTCACATCTAGCTTGATTAACTTGCCGTCGTCCGTAGTTCGGCCGGGGCCGGTTGCTACCACTTTGCCAGCCTGAGGCTTTTCTTTAGCAGTGTCCGGAATGATGATGCCGCCGGGGCTTGTTGAAGCCTCGTCGTCGAGCGGCTCGATCACTACTCGGTCTGCCAGGGGCTTCAAATTAAGAGCCACTGAACAAATCTCCTTCTCGTTTCTCTTCCTACCCGTTCATGTACAGACCACCGTCAGCACAGAATGCTTCTGGCGGTCTTTGGCCACGGTCTCTTGCGCTCACCGACACTGTTCGAAGAGTTTCCGAGAGTGCTCTGAGTCCCGCGATGCTTCTTAGTCCGGACAGACATATGAAGCTCGATGACCGTGCCTTGCTGGCAGTTGTTCGCGCCGGTCTGCAGTTGTCCTGATGCCAATCTTTTGATCGGCCACTCAGATAGCAGTCGTGCCGTTCGAGTGTTAGCAGTCGGCGCGCGCGAGTGCCAGACAGTGACGAATTCTAGGAACGGGTGGAGATGGTGTCAACAGGTCAGGGTGTTGCGAAATGCTCAGTACGAGTCGGAATAGCTATCGCCACTCCCGACGCAATCTGACACCAAGCGCACTGTCCAAAGTAATCAATGCGCTCCGAGTGGCCTCCAGGGCACCTCGGCCAATGCCGCGTTGCTGACTGGATACACCCCGTGCGTTCAGGAGCTGGAATTCCGCCTCAGCACCGTCCAGCAATGAATGGCTGTATGCCTGAGCAGCCCCATAGCTGGAAACATCCGCTTGCACGGCTTGTCCCTGAAGGCACGCAAGGTCATGCCTAAACGCATCGGGTTCTCT
>JAJCYX010000138.1 GCA_029262715.1 Chloroflexota bacterium | reverse complement strand
GCATCTCGAATCCTCGGCATGGGCGACGTTCAGTCACTCATCGAGAAGGCCGAGGGCCAGTTCGACGAGAATGAGGCGGCCAAGCTCGAACAGAAGATGCGCAAGTCGCAGTTCGATCTGAATGACATGTTGCAGCAGTTCCAGACTCTGAAGAACATGGGGCCGCTGGGCGACATCATGGGCATGATCCCCGGGATGGGATCGCTGAAAAAGCAGGTGGAGAACGTCGATGAGCGCAAGATGGCGCAGGTTGAGGCAATCATCCTGTCCATGACTCCCTGGGAGCGCACGAATCCGCAACAGATCAACGGCTCTCGACGCAAGCGCATCGCAACTGGCAGCGGCACTTCGCCAACGCAGGTAAACCAGCTATTAAACCAGCACCGCCAGATGCAGAAGATGATGTCCCGCTTCTACAAGGGCGGCAAAAAGCGTGCGCTAATGGGTATGTTCGGCCGCAGCTAACGCGTGCAGCAAGCTGCGTTTTCATTTGATGAGAAGTAGTCGCCGTTACCCAACTCCCACTAGCCCGCAGGTGTTCCCACCGCGTACCTGATCACTCCATCCAGAGGGCCACGATTGGTCAATCTGAAGAAACCGATGTGCGGCCTGCCATCTGGGTCGATAGATAGCGACACCTGCAAACCCTGGTCGTCTGAAGTCTCAATGTCCTCAATCGCCCAGTCTGAGCCATCGAACACCGCAAGACTGGTTCGGCTCTCGTCACCAAACGCAATCCAGGGGTTGCCATCAGGTGCAACGTCGATCGAGGTGATGTTGCGAGCACCTTCAAATCCGAGAGTGATTGCTGAGAGTTCAGCGATGACCGTAATCACCCATTCGCTCTCATCAGCGTCTCGGGTTGCGTACTTCACAGTGCCATTGCTGCCGTTGCCAAGCGTCACATAGCTGACATGCAACCTGCCGTCCGGCCCAATCATGATGTCGTTGAAAACACCGGCACTGCCGACTGAATCGACAGTCTCACGAATCCACTCGCCACCATCACGCACCGCAACAACAAGATCGTTCTGGTCCTGGTCGTAGTAGGTCACATACGCTCGACCATTGCCGTCCGCTGCAACTGAAGTGGCCCACCTGTAAGTCTGCGGACCACTGCCAACCTGCTCCACGACCGGTTCAGCTGTGTCAGAACTCAGCTGGTAATACTCGACACCGGAACCGCCGAACTCAATCGGGTCAAGTCCCGACACATGCACGGTTCCGTTGTCATCAATAAACAGCCTCGTGTCCCAGCCGTCATGACCACGGTCGAACAGTGTCTTTCTCTTCCAAACGCCATCTGTGCCCAGCGCCGCATACTCAACATCACCAAGGTTCGGCTGGAACGTATCAGCCTGATGGTCATGCCATGCGATACGAGGCTGGCCGTCGGGGCCGGTATCGACATCCAGCGGACCATAGAAATAGCCCTCGGCAACTTCGGTGATACTCCAGCCGCCCTCGAACAACTGCGCATTCATCACATATCCGCCAAACGCTTCCAGCATGTAGGAAACGCTTGGAATTCCGTCATCGTTGACCGTGATGGCAGGTTTTGTTCCCTGGCCAATGTCGTCAATGCGCCAGTCGAACAATGTGCCGCTTACCGTCTTGCTAGGAACCTCGGTCAGTGTGGGCGGGACTGCGGTGGCCGCTGGCGCTCCGAGAGCCGGCGTAGCAGTAGGATCGACCACCGGCAGCGTCGAAGACGTCGCTGTGGGATCAGGCGCACTGCTGGTAGTGGCCGTTGGCTGGCTTGCAGGCACGTTCGCCGAGGTCGGGTCTGAATCACTCGATCCACACGCAACTGCGACAACAGCCGTAATGGCACCAGCAACGCCGAGTAGTGTTCGTTTTTTGAAAGAAGGCAAGGACGGTCTCCGAAGTTATTCAAATATCTGCTGGCGAGGCCGCCGCCGTCCCCGGACGTCAGGCCAGTTGTACAAATATGGATACACAAAGCATTACCTGTGACCAACAGTATTTGGATGCACCAGAGCCGGAGTCGTCGCAGATCCGGGGTGCCAAGAGCGGAATCGGTGAGATTAGCCGCTGTTGCGAATTGCCAGGTCTTGCTCATCAAGCAGCCGCACGCCAAGCCGCTGACGCAGTGCGGCCAAATCGTGAAGATCCGTAGCCTTCAGCCTGTATCCGGTGTGCGACCTGACCATGTACTCCGGTGAGAGGCATCGGACAGACCTGCCTCCGATTGAGCCAGTCGAACCCAACTCATCTGCAGAGATCGCCCAGTCCGTCACACCTGGTCTGTAGATGCCGTGGCCATCTTCTGCGAGATCGATCACGTGAAAATCTATCTGCCCATGCTTCGAGTGACCCATGACGAAGTTCTCGTCGACACGATCATCGGTATGAACGTCTTTGAACCCTCTCTCAAACAGAGGATTCACAAGCTGGTGTGACTGAGAAGAAGAGATCATGATGTCGATGTCCGCATGCGGCCGTGTCTGCTCACCCAGGAGCGCGTCTACGCCCCAACCGCCGTCCAGCCAGACAGTCAGGTCCAACTCGTCGAACAGATCGAGGAACCAGTACAGCTCATCAACGCTCATATCACCTGCCACCATTCGTTCCTTTCGTGGGCTGTTAACGGAGAATGCAGCCCCTGAACTGCTCGTGCGAATTGACTGTCGGCGCAGGCGCGATTAGGCTCCGGCGGCGCAGGTTTCCTGCCCTTCAGAACCAACAAATACCTGCCAACCAGTTTCAGAGGAATCCACATGCCGTATCTCGTAAACCACATTCATCTCAAGTCTGACGACCCGAAGGCCACCGCTGATTGGTTTGTCGAGGCGTTCAAAGTGAAGATCATTAGCGACACTACCCGCGATATTGGTGACCGCTTCATTGTTACTCACACCGAGGGCGGCTTGGCGATCAATATCTCTGGCGCTCGCACAGGTGAGACGCTCGGGCCGGCTGATGCCGACGCCCACCTGGGTCTTGAGCACTTTGGGTTCGACACGGGTGACATGGATGCTGATCTCGCACGTTTGGAGGGCCTTGGCGCAACGATCAAGGAGCCAGCTCGTGAGACGGGTCCGGGAACCAGTATCGCCTTTATCGCCGCACCGGGAGATGTCCGAATAGAACTGATCCAACGCAGCTAGGCCACGTGTGGCGTTTTCGTTGGGATGAAAGGTGGCCTGTTCAGTTTTTTGTCCTTGTCATCCCGACCGCAGCGGAGGGATCTGACCGAGTTAGCAAGGTCAACTGAGAGATTCTGAATCAAGTTCAGAATGACAATCATCATCCGTCATTCGTAAAACATCGCCCCAAACATTGGAGATCACAAAATGCCTTACAACTTGAACCACATTCATATGAAATCACTCAACCCTGAAAAGGCGGCCAACTGGTGGGTCGACACGTTCAACTTCGAGATCGTTGGCGACACGACTCGAGATACTGGCGATCGCTTCATCAATTGCCGGTCTGAAAATGGCGTCCCGGTGAACATCTCTGGTCCGCTTGATGGCCAGATGCTCCCCGAAAGCGACTCAGGTCCAAATCTCGGTCTTGAGCACTTCGGTTTTGACGTCGAGGACATCGACGCTGAAATAAAACGGCTTGCCGCACTTGGTGCGCCGCTAGTAGACGGCCCGAATGAACTACCGAACGGCAC
>JAJCYX010000137.1 GCA_029262715.1 Chloroflexota bacterium | reverse complement strand
GGTTCGGAGCTTAACCAGGGCGAGCGCATGGTCAATGCGATGAACTGTATTGCTCAAGCGGCTTCAGGTAGTGGACTCTCTTCCTCGATCGCCCCACCAGTAAGCGTCTCAGTTGCCGTTCTGGCTGCTCCTACGCCCACTCCTTCCCCGCGGACGGCTCAGGCACCACAGTCTGCACCGACATCTACACCTGCACCGACCGCAACTCCGACTCCTGTGCCGACATCAACACTCGCTCCTCCACCTACCTGGGTACCCGCTCCGACGTCGACGCCTGCGCGTGTGCCAACGGCTACTCCGGTGCCAGTGAACGTCTCTGAGCCAGGAAGCGTTGTGAAAGTTGATGTGTCTCCGACGTCGACACCGGCACCAGTTGCCACCTCAACTGCGGCTCCAGCCCCTACGGCCACTGCCGAGCTAGACAATATTTATGTACCAGCATTCGATTTCGTGTCTGAATCTGGCGCATCTATAGTGATTTCAGCCCCGACGGCTACCCCAGCGCCTGCAGCGACATCTACATCAGTTCCGACTGTTGAGTCAACGCCAGTTCCTACTGTTGAGCGAACACCAGTTCCTACTGTTGAGCGAACACCAATTCCTACTGTCGAGTCAACGCCGGTTCCGACTGTTGAGCCAACGCCATTTCCTACTGTTGAGCCGACGCCGGTTCCGACTGTTGAGCCAACACCAGTTCCGACTGTTCAGACTGAAAAGCCAAAGGGAAGCGGCTGGTTGTGGGACGACATCAGCCAGACATGGTATTGGGATCCGGACCACAGGACCTGGGGGTACAACATTTTAACCGGTACCTGGTTTAAGAAGTGATTTCTATCCACCGTAATAGCTTCAAATTTCCTAATAATAGAACGACCCAAACTCAACCTATGATTTCTCGATTCAAACTCACAACAGGATTCCTGATCGTCAGCACGGCGATCTTCATTATCGCGGCTATCGTTATCACCCAGTCGGTCAGGCGTAACGAAGAAGCGAACCTTATTCAGGTCGTGAGTGAGCAGTCCAGCCGTGATGCCCAGGTAATTGCCGGGGTCGTGACCGGATTTTCAGAGTCGGACGAGATGAGTTCGAAAGTTGGAGCACCTGCCGAATCACCAACGGGTATCGGTAGCCTCGCCATCACCTCGTTCCTGCAGAGTTCGAACATCATTCGGCTGGCCCTGTATGACGTACGCGGAGAAATTCTCTGGTCTTCATCCGGTGACACAACACCAGTGGGCTCGAACGACAGTGCTTTCACCGAAGCCGTAAACGGTCAGACGATGACCGATCTAAACAAGGGCGTTGAGTTCGTATCTCTTGACGGTGGCACGGGAACAGGAGATATCACCTCAACCTTCGTGCCGCTGTTGGACGCCTCTTCGCAGCAGCCCACTCAGATCCTCGAAGTCGCCCGCGAGGTTACCGGCGCACTCGACTCACGAATCGAGTCGGCACGGAGCTCGATGTTCCGTACCGTATTCGGCACGTTGGGCGGTTCGTTCGTCATCTTGTTCGGTGTAATTCTCAGCGCAGACATAGTTATTGGGCGTTCACGCTCCCGCGCCGTCTCGCATGAGCGTGCGCTTGCAGACGAAAAGATCGTTGCGCATCAGTTGGAGCTTGAGAACCAGCAGCTGAGACAGCTGAACGAGGAGCGAGACCGATTCCTCTCGATGGTCTCGCATGAGCTTCGCACTCCGTTGACCACGATCATGGGATTCACCGACGTACTTCGCAGGAGGCAGGAAGGCGAGAAGAAGGAGCGGAACCAGAAGCACCTTGACCTGATGCGCCGCAACGGTGAGCACCTCAACTCCCTTATCGAGGAGATGTTGGAGATCACCAGGATTGAGGCCGGCAAGTTCGAGGTGATCAAGGACGTGTTTGTTTTCGAACAGCTGATGGAGCAAGTGCACCACTCTGCCACGATCATGCTCAAGTCTCGTGACCAGGTGCTTCACATTGATTGCGATGTTGACGGAGTGGAGCTGCTCGGTGACCGCAAGCGTGTGATGCAGGTGCTGTTGAACCTGTTTAGCAACGCTTCCAAGTACTCACCTAAAAATACGGTCATCTCACTCTCCGTCAAGCATGTCGGCGACTCCGTAGAGATATCGGTTGGCGATGAGGGCGATGGGATCCCGAAGGACGAGAGCAAGATGCTGTTCGATCGATTCTACCGCAGAGACGATGAAGTGACCCGTTCGCAGTCCGGACTCGGTCTTGGCCTTTCGATTGTGAAGGCGATTGTCGATGCGCACCACGGTTCGATCGATGTGGATTCCGATGTTGGTATCGGCACAGTGATGACCGTCAAGCTGCCTGGTGCTCGAAAAGCACCGGAAACGCCAGTCTTCACGATAGAGCGTGACCCATTCCTGCAAGAGGAGCTGGAGCACCTTGGAAGAGTGCGGGGTCTCCGTTCTTTGACCGCACAGGCCGAGGCCTCCTAGCGACGATTTAACGAACCTGAGCCTGGGTTCACATTGTGATGAACAGAGAGCCGCCCATCGGATAATAGCTTCCGATGGGCGGCTTTCTTTGTGGTTCCATTTCCGGGTGTTGCCCGGCGGATCACCGGCTAGTTTTGGCGCGTTTCGAGACGATTTGCTCTGCAACGTACTGTGCATCTTCACTCACGCCGATGAACTGAGCCGACTTGGCTGAGAACATCCACTGGAGGCCTGAGAAGTAGAGTCCCGGCCAGGCTGTGACACCTCGGCGTTGAACCGGATAACCTCGATTGCCAGTGAGCGGCAGCTTGATCCACGAGTAGTCATAGCGAAATCCCGTGGCCCAGATTACAGATGTGATTCCCGCCCGTTGCAGGTCCAACTGGGTCGGTGCATCCGGCACGTTGATCTGCATGATCTCAGGCGGATCAGGCACGGCCTCAAGCGGTTCATCCATTCC
>JAJCYX010000136.1 GCA_029262715.1 Chloroflexota bacterium | reverse complement strand
AGTGACTATCGCTGCCAGGGAGGCTGAATCGGAAACGATAATCTTTCTACGGAACTTCACGTGGCAGGAGCTGTTTGATGTCGACTGGAAGGTGAGCCTGGTTAGTGAGAGCTGAGCGACAGCAGCAGCGGCAGCGAGCTGCGTTTTCTGTTGATGGACTGTCAGCCCTCCGTGATGGTCGGGGTGACATGTGTCGACGGTTGTTTGCTCATTGATAGAGCGACTCTTAATGAATCGCCCCACATCCCCAGGTCCTTGACTCGCGAGCGGGTACCCCGACTCAGGACGAAGGTGGCACAGCCACTTTTCGATTGGGCTGCTACCCGTGGCACACCGGAAAACGCGGCTAGCCGCCGCGCTCGCTCAGGATGAAGGGCCGGCGTACCGCATCGCTGTCGCATAAAATCCGGTTCTGCCAGCGCCATGCTGCATCTCAACCGCACTAGCGACTCACCTGAACTTTCGACATCACTTACGGAGTGCCGCCATTAGCAGCGTTTGGAGCCGACCACCTCCCGGGCGTAAGGAGAGCGGAACCCAGAATCCTGACGAGGCTGCATCAGCCAGCGCAAACGAGCCAGCACTGTTTCGGTCGGCTACGACCACTCCACATCGATCCCCTCAGACGAATGGCTTGACGCTATGGTTTGCCGTTCGCTCAGTTGCAAATCACCGAATCACCAAGCGATTTCTCCTGATGCTGTTCATCATCTGGCTCGGCGCCACGATCATGTTCTGGATCCCTCGGCAGTTCGGTCTAAACCCCTCACAGGCCGGTCTCTTCACATCTGCGCCAGCAGTCCAGCGATTCAACGATGTGGTGAGCGATCTGCAAGACACTTACGAGAGCCTGATTGTCACGACCGCCGAGGACGGTGTCATCGATGGCGAAGAGGCCAGGGAGTTAGGCCGGTATGAAACGCTAATCGCTGAGTACGAGGGCCGCAGTGCGGGGACCGCTTTCGAACGGGAGTTTGGCCTGGGTGATCCGCAGGCGGTCCAGTACTGGCGATACATCACATCGCTCGCCCGCTTTGACCTCGGCGCTTCGCAACGTTTCTTCCCGGTTAGCATTTTCTCGGTGATCCGCAACTCGCTCTTCTGGACGCTCGGGCTAATGGGCGTCGCAACGCTAGTCGGCTTCGTCGTCGGGTCGCTCATCGGTGCGCTGATGGGCTGGCCGGGATACCGCAGATACACGCAGTGGGGATTCCTACCGGTACTGGCCGCATCGTCGATCCCCTACTACCTGCTCGGCTGGATTCTGATTTGGTTCCTGGCGTTCAGCTGGGGTCTGTTCCCGTTGCAGTACGGCTGGAACGTGTTCGATCCGACGTTGCATCCAGAGTGGAGTTTCCGGTTCATCATCAGCGCCGCGCACCACTCGGTTTTGCCCGCTCTGTCAGTAATCATCGCAACCGCCGGGTTCTGGACGGTGACAATGCGCGGCTTGATGGTGAACATGCATGGCGAGGACTTCATGGTGTTCGCCGAGGCGAAAGGCTTGCGGCAGCGTCGCATCTTTTTTCGATACGGACTGCGGAATTCGATACTGCCGCAGATTACGGGCCTCGCTGCTTCGGTCGGCTCGCTACTTACGGGTGTATTGCTGGTTGAGATCGTGTTCAGCTATCCGGGAATCGGCTTCCTGTTCCGGCAGGCGATCGGAAATGGCGACGTTGCGATGATGGCAGGAATTGGTTTCGTTGTGCTGATCCTACTTGCAGGGTCGCTGTTTTTACTGGACATCCTGCTGCCGCTGCTGGACAGGCGAATACTGGATGAACCCGCCTAAGCCGCGTGCGGCGTTTTCCGTGCGGCAAGCCGCGTTTTCCGTGCCGTGAACGGCGTTTTTCGATGGGTCTGGGGTAGCGGATGAATAGAAGGGTGACCGTGGTACAACGGTCAGATCCCTCGGCTTCGCTCGGGATGACAGTGGCAACTGCCACGTGTTTTTGGGTTGCGCAGACATCTTGGGTTTGTCATCCCAACCGCGGGGTTCCCGCTTGCGGGTCGAGGGATCTGACCGCCAATACGATCTTCCGATTACCGCCGCGGTTGAGCATCTCGGGAGGGACGATGAAGGTGGCAGGGCGACCTCTCTAACAATCTGTGACCTGTGACTCACCGGAAATAGCGGCTCTACTCCACTCTGCTCAGGCGCACCCTGCCCAGTGCTAGTCGTTGCAGCCATATGGGTGCGGCTTCGAGCATACGGAGAGGTAGCGGGCCGCGCGAAAGCTCTTTTCTGTAGTTGGCCGCCGCTCGCTTCCGAATGCCGAGGTAGCGGGTGACGTTGTGGGTCTCTGTGACCGGCAATCGCAGCGAGGCTGTTTGCGCATCGACTCTCATCAATGTGCCGCTATCTGTCCTGCCCATGCTCAGCCAGCCGAATGCCCGTGACGCCATGCCGTTGAGACGCAACATCGCTCCGGACCAAGCAAGCGCGAAGACTGCGGCATCCGGAACGGCTTCATTGGCGGCGGCAATGGTGACTCTATGGCAGAAGGCGTGGTCGGGATGGCCGTAGTCGCCTGAAGGTGAGTGGGTGATGACTATTCCCGGTGATAGCTGGCCCATCTTGCCTGCGATCTGGCTGGAGACGACCGATTCAGGAGCCGAGAGCAGTGGCGGCGATGATGCTGCCCCTTCAGAAGCTCGGACACTGCCAGCCGGGGCGAATCGCAGTGAACTGACTGATGAGATGCCAAGTTCGGTGGCGGCGAGTTCCATTCGAGCAGTGAGGTCATCGTCATCGCCCGGCGCTATGCACAGCAGATGAACCTGCAAGCCGTCTTCGATCAGCTTCGCTATCAGCGCTCCTGCCAGCAGCGTTTCATCGTCGGGATGAGCAAAGACGACGAGCGCGATCCTGCTATCAGCAGAGCCAATCACTGCAACATCACTTGCTCGCACTCTGTTTTGAGGTCAGCGAGCATAGATTCAGTCATGCCCCTGATCAGTGGGCGCGGGTAGAAGAGGCGCAGCGGCAGCACGGGCGAGGTGAAGAGTTTGCTGTCTGTGACCGTTGTGACGCCCGGCGACGGTTCAGCGAACGAGAAGGTCCGGACCGCGGTAATGGTGAATTTCGTCGACGCCCATGCGACGCGGCTTCCAGTTTCGGCTTCGGTGATTGAGACGTTGAAGGGCACGCTTACACCGGCCATACGAAATTTCAGGCCGATGCGCTGGCCGACCGACCAGCTGAAACCCTGAGAAACGTCAGCCTTTACGCAGACGCTGCACCACTCTTTCCAGCGTGAGATGTCGGCAAAGACACTCCAGAC
>JAJCYX010000135.1 GCA_029262715.1 Chloroflexota bacterium | reverse complement strand
TCACAGACTGCTCGGCGGATGTGACGTCGATTTCTGGCTCGTAACTTTTTGTGCTCCATGTCTTCAGCTTGACGAAAGTCAGACATTGATGAGTCCATTCCGGAACGTGCGCCAGGGGGCATTCCCAACCAGGTCAGTATCTCGGTCTCGACGTACCCGCCTGGTACGGCTGTTCGGCGACCTGCAAGATGAGCTAGCCCGTCAACAACCCGAGTCACCAGAACTGACTCGTAGCCTGCTAGTACTTCTGCTGGGTGAAACTCGTCGAGCTCTACCGAGTCCTGAAAACTCAACTTATGAGCGCTCGCTTGTTTCAGAGGCATTGGAATTCGTTCAGCAACACGCTCTGGAACCAATCTCATTGAAGGATGTGGCCGCATCGGTACACAGGACACCAACCTATGTTGCGTCCGAAGTCAAAAAGTCGACCGGGCACACAGTGGGCGAGTGGATCAATTCCGGCCGTATCGCTGAAGCAGTAGCGCGGCTTGCTCACACCGATGACACGATCGACCAAATCGTCGGTCACGTTGGCTGGCAAGACAAAACGCACTTCATTCGACAGTTCCGCAAAGCTCATGGAGTAACGCCGGCTGCGTGGCGACGAACGCATCGCCTGGGTCATCTGACCAGTGCGCAGGACTAAAGCGGAAAGGACATCATGTCCTCGCTAGGGGAACTGTCAACGTGGATCATTCCACTGGCATCGTTCTCGGGGGCAGGTCAGTTACGCGGAAATATTCCGGGATGTGCTGAAATTATGGCGCGGCCAGGGCCGCTATCTCGGACAGAGCCAGTAGTAAAAGCACGCCTCTGGTTGCGGGTCAGCAACTTAGACCAGCACATAGAGAATCAGCGCATGGCGCTAACCTCGCTCTGCGAGCGGCGGGAGTTACACCGTTGGCAAAGAGTATGTAGAGGAAGGGGTTAGTGCGTGGTCGGGCGAGCAGAGGGTGCTACTGAACGAAGTGCTCGTAGATGCGCGGACGCAACGCTTTGATGTCTTGGTTGTGTGGGCTCTCGACCGAATTACGAGAGAAGGACCCGCTGAAACTCTCCAGATCGCCGAGCAGTTCCGCAAAGCTGGTGTAAAGATAGTCTCTCTTCAGGAACCATGGGTCGAGGACGAAGGAGACACCAGGGACCTGTTCATCAGTGTTGTTGGCTGGTCGTCGCGGCCGGAGTCCAACCGTAAATCTGAGCAAAACAAGTCTGCACATGCAGGCATGGTGGCAGAAGGTAAGTGGGGCCAGGGCATCCCTCCGCTCGGTTATAGACGGGATCTGGATGGAAGACTCAAGGTTGAACCCCGTGAAGCGGAGATCGTTAAAACGATATTCGATCTCTACACCAGGCGCCGCATGGGATGCGACAGATCAAGGACGTGATAGATGACATCAGCGGAGCCGAAGAGTCTTGGTTAAGAAGACGAATCACAACCGATCGCCGAGATACGCTCATAACTGAACTGGAGTTTCGGCGGGACTTGATGGAGTCTAGGATCCCTCAGATGAGCCCGGATGGGCGGAAACCGCTCGAAGAGAAGCAGGAATTTCTAAAAAGAGCGAAAGATTATCTCGCGACGCTGAAGTCCAGGAAAGAACATGAAATCCCAAGTTGGGAGTTCTCTTTCATGCCTTCAGTAGCCGAATCCGACGAGCTACAGCGGTTTAGATCAAGCAGATTCAACGAGTTATCGAAAGATCCCACAGGATCCCTGAGACGCTCGACAAGGTCCTAACGGCATTCAACATGAAGGCGGTGTTCAGGAGAGACCGAGTTGATCTTACCGGTGGAATAGAGCTTGAGATCAATACAATCAACAACGTCCCTTACGCGTCCCTGCCAGGGAGGGAGTTAGAGGGTGGGTCTTGTGTGCTGCGGCAGCAAGCTGCGTTTTCGGTAGGGCTCATGTAGCTGCCATAGAGAACGGCTCTCTCCAACACGATACGACCCTCGTCCAATCTGGGAAAGGGAAGTACCGTCCGGACTACGTCAGCACCGGGCGCAGCAAGCGGCGCCCCTGCCAGAGAGTCAACTCGTGCCACACCGCAAATCGCTGCACGCAGCCCGCTCTCATCAACATTCCAACCCGGCGAACCAGCGTTCTCGATCTAAAAACGCAGCTAGCTGCCTCAAGCTGTAAACGCGGTTGTGTCGCCTCATATCTCGAAATCGAACACTATCGGCGCAATAAGCAGCACCGCTGCCGTCACCGCAATCACGCCAATCAGGTTCAGCACTATGCCCACTCGAACCATCTCCGGGATGCGGATCATGCCAGAACCGAACACAATCGCATTCGGCGGTGTCGCAACCGGCATCATGAACGCCAGTGAAGCTGCAAGAGTCGCTGGCAGCATCATCAGCAACGGATGAATCCCGGCCCCAGACGCCACACCCGCCAGAATCGGCAACACCGACTCCGTCGTCGCCGTGTTCGAATTCATCTCCGTCATGAACGTCACTAGCAGAGAAATCACGCCAACCATCACCACAACCGGCACGCTATCAACATCGCTCAGCTCTTCTCCGAACCACGCCGCCAGCCCCGAATCCAGGAACGCGGCAGCAAGCGCAAAGCCTCCACCGAAAAGCAGCACAATGTCCCACCGCAGCTTCGACGCCGTCTCCCAGTCCATGATCCTCTGGCCGGGCTCCGACCGCGTGGGCACCATGAAAAGCACGATTCCAATCGCCACAGCCACCGTTCCATCGTTGATGAACTCCGGACTTCCGAACAGGTTCGCCCAGCCCTTGAACGTGAAACCGCCAAGGTCCAGGTCAGCCCTCGTCACCCACAGCACAGCCAGCGCAACAAACGCCGTAAGCACCACCTTCTGCTCGAAAGCGAACGGTCCCAACGCCCGGTATCGGAAGTGGA
>JAJCYX010000134.1 GCA_029262715.1 Chloroflexota bacterium | reverse complement strand
TTCACGGAGGATTCCCGTGCTACCTCCGCTATCGAACATGCTGACAATTGCGGTGATATTCGAGGTGTGCTGCTTCAATCCGGCTAGCAACACGGCCGATCCGCTACCGCCACCCATCACAACTAGTTTTGGTTCACTCATCGCGTTCGCATTTTGGCATTCGGGACGAACTCGCGTGCTCAATTATTTCCAAAATAGAGACTGCATTCGAGGTCCGACCGTCATTGAAATGTCTTCTGACGTGCTTGAGAACCGTAAGCCAGCACTTGATGCGTTGCAATAGGTATATACGCACAGGCGCAGTGAAGGCTGTCCGTAGCTGCCCGAACAAGGCGGGTTATCCGTTAGTCGCTCTTGGTGGCGCGTATCGAATACATCATCGGTAGCCGATCCTCACCGTCTGGCAATTCCCATCGTTTGTCCTCAGTCTCAACCATCCACGGCAGGTTCTGGGATTCAGCTTCCTTGTGCTCACGTAGAAGTTCGAGCTTCAGGCCATTGTCCAACAACGCCATCACTATCTCACCAATGCCGTGGTTCCACTCATAGTTGACCGAGTTGGTCAGCTTGTCTCCGTCACTGTAGGTGAACTCACTGTCAAACCGTTTGGCAGGCGTCTCGAAGTACGGATACTTCACGACCAGTGCGCCGTCGTCTTCCCGTTCGTCGTCAATCGTCCACAGCATCGGATGAAAATCCCGGATAAAGAATGTGCCGCCCGGTTTGAGCATCGTCGCAACGACTTTGCCCCATCCCGCAATGTCAGGGAGCCACGTCAGCGCACCGACACCGGTGTACACGATGTCGAACTTTTCATCGATAACGTCAGGTGTGTCGTACAGTTCGGCGACTTCAAATCGCCCGGGAGTTCCGCTATCTGAGCTAAGTTTTCGTGCGGTTGCAATTGCATCAGGTGAAAAATCAACACCAGTGGCGGTCGCCCCGAGCCGTGCAAGAGACAGCGTGTCTGTTCCTATGTGGCACTGCAGGTGCAGCAGCGTCTTCCCACTGACATCACCAAGATCTGGCACGTCGAACTGAACAACACTGCTGATCTTCTCCGGGTTAGCGACGTAGCCAGCTATGTCATAGAGCTGCGACTTAGCGTGTATCTCAGTTCGCTCGTTCCAATTATCGAGATTGGTTTTTCGAAACTCATCCAGTGGCATGTGCAGCCTCCATATATAAGGAAGGGAGAAATGAAGAAGGGCCGCCTGCAGGCGACCCTTCTCACTGTTTCATTTGAACGATCTGCTTAGACAGGCACTCCGACCGGCAGATCCATTTGGTAGCGATCCATCACCGGGTCGAACTTCGCCCTGAAGTCGGCAGGCGCTGGAATCATTGGCAGGCGTGGCGGACCGGCCTCGAAACCGTGCCTCAGCAGCGCATACCTGATCGGAATCGGGTTGGTTACCCAAAAAAGGGCCTTGAAGAACGGAAGCAGCCGCCTGTGTTCTGTGGCTGCAGCTTCAACATCGCCTTCGAGGATCAAGCCCATAATCTGCTTGATCTGTGTGCCGATGATGTTGCTGGCGACAGAGACGATTCCGAACCCGCCTGTACACATGATCGAGAACGTCTCATCGTCGTTCCCACTCCATACCTTGAATCCGTCCGGTGCGCCATCGATCACCTCTGTGATCTGTGTCGGGTCGCTCGACGCCTCTTTGACACCGATGATGTTGTCGATCTCGGCAAGCCTGAGGGTCGTCTCGGTTGTCATATTCAGCGCGGCCCGACTCGGCACGTTGTAGAGAATTCCTGGAATGCTGACGCTGCCCGCTATCGCCTTGAAGTGCTGGTAGAGCCCTTCCTGCGGAGGCTTGTTGTAAGCGGGAACAGTGAGCAGAAGTGCATCGACACTGACACGCTCGGCCTCTTTCGAAAGCTCAATCGAACCGCGGGTGTTGTTGTCCGTCGTTCCGGCAACTACCGCACCCCGCTCGCCGATCTCCTGTTTCACTTCGTCGAAAAGCCGTAGTCGCTCGTCCGCACTCATAGCCGGTGCTTCGCCGGTGGTTCCACCGATCACAAGTCCGTCGGAGCCGGAATCAAGCAGCGCCGATGCAAGTCTGCGGGCCTGCGGATAGTTAACGTCACCGTTTTCAGTGAACGGTGTGACCATCGCTGTTAGTAGTCGTCCTGGAGTTGCCATTTCGCTATCCGGTTCGCTGGTAGATGAATTCTCGCCTATATCACCGCCGCCACTTTGGACGGCTTAAGCCGATCGCGCTTCAACACCTCATCAAGTATCTGGAGCGCGTTCAACGCCGCGCCCTTGCGAAGGTTGTCGCAGGAGAGCCAGAGGTTAAGGCCGGTGTCGTGCGCAATGTCCTCACGGACGCGCCCAACCTGCACCTCATCCGTACCTGCCGCCTTGAGGGGCATAGGGTAGACACTGTTGCTCGGCTCGTCCACCAGCAACACTCCATCTGCACTGTTGAGAGCGTTTCGCGCCTCTTCTGCACTGACCGAATCCTGAAACTCTACGGCTACCGACTCGCTGTGCGACACCTGGACCGGCACTCGCACGCAGGTTGACGAAAGTCTGAGCGCAGGTTCGTGCAAAATCTTGCGTGACTCGTTCAGCATCTTTTCCTCTTCCTTTGTGTAGCCGTTGGCCAGGAAGTCATCTACTTGAGGAAGAACGTTGAACGCTATTTGGTGCGGATACTCCGCTATCTCGACATCTTTGGTATCGAGCACCGCACGGGACTGAGCCATCAACTCGGCGTCTGCGGCGGCTCCTGTTCCAGTCACAGACTGGTAGGTAGAAACGGTCACGGCCGTGATGGGTGAGATCGAGCGAAGCGCGTCCAGCACCATCACAAGCGGTGTGGTGGTGCAGTTCGGAATAGAGATGATTCCTTCATGCCATTCGACATCAGCGCCGTTCACTTCTGGCACGACAAGGGGCACCGAGTCTTCCATACGAAACGTTGAGCCATCGTCGATGACGAGTGTGCCGCGTTTCACCGCTTCGGGAGCGAGTTGCTTGCTCACTTCGGAGGTTGCTGAGATGAACGCAACGTCGACGTTCTCGAACGATTCGGGGGTTGCTTCGATCACGGTGATCTCAGTGTCGGCGTAACGAATCTGCTTGCCGGCAGAGCGCGCCGATGCCATGGCAACGACCTTGTCAGCCGGATGGTTGCGGTCAGCAAGCAGATCAAGCGCAATTCGTCCTACCGCGCCAGTTGCTCCAACAATTGCAATTGTCAGATCTGAGCTATTCATCTCTGCATCCTCGGGTTCTTTCCGTGCCTGTTGCGGTCAGTATCGGGCCGCAGCGGAAGTTTGTCTGTTTTCGTCAAGCGTGCTCGTGGGTCACGATGCACATCAATAGTGTTCCGGGAGTTCGGCATTGGTTGCAGTTTACGGGCTGGCTGCGAGGCGAATGTATCGCACAGCGCGCCGCCCTACGGCTTGAGCTTGTCGAGCCCCAGCACGCGGTCAAGGCCAACGATCAATCCGTCTTGAGTGACGACGCGCTTAACCGCCAGCAGGACGCCGGGCATGAAGCTTTCGCGGTTGACTGAATCGTGGATCATCGTGAGTGTTTGACCTGTTCCGCCGAACACGACTTCGTGCCGTGCAACGCGCCCGGGCATGCGAGCGCTATGAATATTTATACCCTCGAAATCACCACCGCGCGTGCCGGTTAGCGTCTGTTTTTCGGCGACATTCTGTGTGAACCGGGTTCCGCGGCCTTCGGCCATCGCCTGCGCTATAGAGAGCGCAGTGCCAGACGGCGCATCGATCTTTGCCTCGTGATGCGACTCGATCAGGTCGGCATAGTCGAAATACTTCGATGCGATTCCGGCGAGATGTCCAAGGAGAACCGCACCGAGCGCAAAGTTGGAGGCTGAGATGATGCCGATGCTGTACTGGCTGGCAAGTTGCCGAGCCTCTTCCAGATCGGCTTCTGACATTCCGGTGGAGCCTGAAACTACGGAAACACCGGCCTGTGCGCAGGCGGTGCACGTAGCTTTTGCACCGTCAGCGTTGGAAAAGTCGACCACAACGTCCGGCTCGGCCACCGGTATGAGTTCTTCGAGGCTACACCGAAGTGGAAGCTGCTCTCCGGTCAACGCGATGGCAACTGTTGAATCCACCGCGGCCGGGACGGAACCGCCGACCGCCACCAT
>JAJCYX010000133.1 GCA_029262715.1 Chloroflexota bacterium | reverse complement strand
CGAAAGCGTGAACACATCAGAAGCGGGATCATGCCGTAGCGTCATCTGGGGTGTTTTGAACTCAACATCTACCGTGTAGTCGATAGCCTCGATGTCCAGATCAAATGGCACAGGATCAGCCGTCGATTCCCTGGTTGCAAGGAATTGCTTGAGCGAAGCACCAACCTGGAATAGTTGCTCTTTTTCCATCCACACGACCGCCAGTCCACGCCTGCTGCGAGCCGTGATGTTGAATGTCCGATGACCGGGACGGCCATGGGCTTCAGCTTGGATCGATTCGATTAATCCCAGGTTCACTATCGGCATAACCATTCAAGAAATGAGCGCCGTCACACTATTCGTTCATCACATTCTACGCAGCAGGCGCAAGTGACGCATTTACCATCAGGAAATTAGTTCCGGTTGGTGCTACGCTTGAGATGCAAGGCGTTGCGATCGGTTGCAAGATACCGTTCGCTGATTGGAGACAAGTAGCCTGGAACCGGCAGCAGAGCGAGCCCGATTTGGTGTGAGCGGGCGCATTAGCCAACCAGTTGAATATCACTCCTGAGCCGCTGCCCGAAAGGCACGCATGTGCCAAATAGACGCAGCCGGATTCGCAACCCGTTAGCAATTGCGACGGCATGAAGACGTGCCGTCTTCCTGAGTGGTCTCCTCGAATCGCCTGTCAGATTTTGGGGAGTCAAATAGGGTGGTACCGCGGGATTTCAACCCGTCCCTTATCCGGGACGGGTTTTTTGTTGTTGTGAAGTTCACGGCTGCCAGAGAGAGCAAAGATATGAACAGAGTCGAGTTATATGACACCACGCTGCGTGACGGCACCCAGCAAGAAGGCATCTCACTGTCTGTCGAAGACAAACTGGCGATCACAAAACGCCTCGATGAGCTTGGCGTCGATGTAATCGAAGGTGGTTACGCGGGAGCGAACCCGAAAGACGATGAGTTCTTCCGGCGTGTCCAGGACCTCAAACTGAACAATGCCGTCCTGGCAGCATTCGGAAATACCCGTAGAGCGAACTCCGAGGCTTCCGGCGATCCCACACTGCAGGCGCTCCTCGATTCCGGTGCACCCATTCTGACGCTCGTCGGCAAGTCTTCCGAATACCAGGTGAGAGAGGTACTCGGCACGTCTTTGGAAGAGAATATCGCGATGATCGCTGATTCCGTCAGGTATCTGAAATCTCAGGGTCGCAGAGTCATGTTCGATGCCGAGCATTTTTTTGACGGCTACAAGTCCAATCCGGAGTACGCGGTCCAAGCGTTGCGAGTTGCGGTGGAGGCTGGGGCAGAACGCGTGATCCTGTGCGACACCAATGGAGGCACTCTTCCGAGTGAAGTTGGACAGATCACCCGGGAGGCCGGGGAAGCGTTGGGAGCCGACGCGATGATAGGCATTCACACCCACAACGACACCGACACGGCGGTGGCATCCGCGATAGCTGCGGTCGAGGCAGGGGCGATGCAGGTTCAGGGCTGCATCAACGGCTACGGCGAACGGACCGGCAATGCCAACATGGTGAGCATGATCGCCAATCTCAAGCTCAAGATGGGAATGGACGTAATCAGCGACGAGCAGGTGGCAGCGTTAACCAGCCTTTCGAACTACGTTGCCGAGGTCGTAAACAGGCGACCTTCGCCCTTCCAACCTTTCGTAGGCGCCAGCGCATTCGCACACAAAGGCGGTCTCCATGCAGCAGCCACCGAAAGATCCGTTGACGCATATCAGCACATAGATCCATCTCTAGTCGGCAACTCCAACTCGGTGGTTATCTCCGAGCTAGCCGGCCGAGGAAACGTTGTACGGCGTATACGGGAACTCGGACTCGAGGAAGTTCTGGACCGCGAGGACGCAACGCGAATCGTTCAGACTGTCAAAGAAAAAGAGGCGCTCGGATTTTCGTATGAGGTTGCACAGGCATCACTCGATCTCTTGATCAAACAGTCGACACCTAACTACGAGCAACGATTCGAACTGGTCGACTTCATGGTTGTCGTCGAAAATCGCCGACGCGCGTCGTTCGGCACGGGCTGGCGTACCGATGGCAAGGAACACCCGATGCTCTCCGAAGCTACGGTGAAGGTGCGAGTCGGTGACGAGGTGAGGCACACCGCTGCCGAGGGCAACGGACCTGTCGATGCCCTTGACCGCGCTTTGCGTAAGGGGCTACGAGAGTTCTATCCAGATGTGACCAATGTACGGTTGACCGACTACAAGGTGCGCGTTGTCAACGAAGGAACTGGCACAGGTGCCGCTGTTCGCGTAGTGATTGAGTCTGCGGACGAACGCGAGGTGTGGCAGACGGTCGGAGCGTCAACAAACATTCTCGAAGCCAGCTGGATTGCTCTCGCGGACAGCTTCGAGCACTGGCTCCAGAAGAATCTGACGGACAAAGCGAAGAATTAGGCAAACGCTCAATCAGCGGAAAAGCGTTCGGATCTGACCCAAATTAGCGATCGCCAGAAAATTTGTCGAGTCTCTGTAATCCTGCACGTTGAGTTACCAGGAAACCTCTGAACTGTTTCCGTTAGCACGTGAAAACGAATCGAGGATTTAGATGCACTACGTCATGCTTATTCATACGGACCCGGTAGCGTTCGGCCAGTTGTCGCCAGAAGAAATCGGCTCCCTCACCGAGGATGTGATGGAGTTCGATAAAGCGATCTCTGATTCCGGGAACAACCTCGGCAGCATCCGGTTGCAACCCGGAACAGTAGCAAAGACTATTAGAGTCCGCGCAGGAAAGCCGTTGACTACAGACGGCCCGTACTCCGAGACCAAAGAACAACTCGGC
>JAJCYX010000132.1 GCA_029262715.1 Chloroflexota bacterium | reverse complement strand
CGGCCGCATGCCGACGAGCGACGAGCCAATGGCCGCTCCAAAGAAACCGTTCTCCGAGAGCGGAGTGTCCAGTACTCGCTTCTCACCGAACTTATCAAATAGATCAGCCGTTGCGCCGTACACCGCACGGCGAATGTCTTCACCCAGGATGTAGACGCTCTCGTCGCGCGCCATCTCTTCGATGAGTGCCTGGTTGATCGCTTCTACAAATACCGTCTGCGCCATTTTGTGTCTCGTTCTGTTTTTGGGGATTCTTACCGGTTACTGCTGCGAATACTTACTGTTGGCCGTTTGATCTCATTGTCATTCTGAACCTGGCTGAGAATCACTCGGTGGCCGTAATTCCACGGTCAGATCCCTCCACCTTGGTCGGGATGACATCCGATATGGCCGGAGTGACAATCTCGATTAAGGTTGCGGTATCGGGTCTGCCCACATGTCCTCAAACAGAGCTGAGGGCTCCGGGTATGGACTATTGCGTGCGAACTCGACAGCCTCTTCAACCTCCTGCTTGATCTCTGCGCTCATCGCCTCGCACTCTTCTGCGGTCGCTATGCCCTGGGATACGAGCCGCTCTGTGTGGATCACCAACGGGTCTCGCTTCCGCCACGCATCGATCTCCTCTTCTGTCCGGTACTCGCCCCTACGCACACGACCGAGACCCAGCGAATGCTCTTCATAACGGAACGTCAGCCCTTCGATAAGCGTTGGGCCTTCACCTGCTCTTGCCCTCGACACAGCCTCAGACGTGGCTTCGTACATAGCGATGGCGTCCTGGCCGTCTACAAGCACACCGGGCATGTTGTAGGCCGATGCACGGTCTGAGACATGCTCTACAGCTACCGAGTCGTGGTACGAGGTAGTAACTGCAAACTGGTTGTTCTCGCAGAGGAAGATCACTGGCAGCTTCCAGAGCGATGCCAGGTTCATCGATTCGTGACATGCGCCCTGGTTTGATGCGCCGTCTCCGAAGAACACCATCGAGACGAAGTCTTTGCCCTGGATATGCGCTGCCAGCGCTGCACCCGTGGCAACAGGCACTGAGGAGGCAACGATTCCTGACTCTCCAAGAATTCCGATTGAGAAGTCAGCAAGGTGCATCGACCCGCCTTTACCCTTGCAGTAGCCGTCTACACGCCCGTAGAGCTCGGCCATTGCGCCTTTCATACTTCCACCCTTTGCAAGCGGATGACCGTGCGAACGGTGGTTCCCTGCGATGTAGTCGGTGGGCTTGAGCGCGAGACAGGCACCAACCGCCACGGCCTCTTCGCCGATGTACGGGTGCGCGCCTCCGGTGAACTCACCTGCGCTGTGCACTTCCATAACCTTCTCTTCGAAGTGACGGATGGTCCACATGCGGCGAAGCATGAGCATTAGCGTTTCGTTCGAAATTTCCAAGCGAGCGACTCCCTGGGGCTGTGAGCGGTTCTGATATTTGCTGACTGACGTGCGAATCAATGCGATGCCCGGCGCGGCGGATTATAGACCTGTACGCAGTAAAAGCACGCGAGGCGTGATTTTCTGAGGTCCAAACGCGTTTGCTGTGGTGATTTTGTCCTCCATTTGCGAACTCTCGGAGCCAGCAGGCATTCGCCCTTGCATAGGGACGGTGGCTCCTCACTGCCAATACACCCTCAAACCAGTCTAAAACTGCGTCGTGCCAAGTTGGAGCCAATCTTGGGTGATGGTAAGATTAGTAGGTTGTGGGGAGTGTCTTACGGATCGCGCCCGCGTGTGAGTGACTTTTAGTCAGCGATCCTAGCGTTGTCAGTGGGCCTTGCACGGCTCCTGAACGTCAACCCTCTTGACTGGTATAAGCGCCGAAAATCAGACGTTTCGACGGCAACCCACAGCAAGAACGAAAAGGTCCAAAGCACTCGCTTAGCGCGGCACACTGCCAGCGCTGCGGGCGAAACGGAAAAGCATGACCACCACGAAAAAAGACTCGTCGCCTAATAGCCACCGCGGATCATCCGACTACAACGCATCTGACATCACGGTGATGGAAGGTCTTGAAGCCGTTCGCAAGCGCCCCGGAATGTACATTGGCACCACCGGGCCAGAAGGCATTTTTCAACTTGTCCGTGAGATTGTGGACAACTCGGTTGACGAGGCCATGGCCGGCTTCGCAACCGGTGTAGAAGTGGTAATCAACAAGGACGGATCGGTCACTGTTTCAGACGACGGTCGCGGCATTCCCGTGGACGTTCACACTCGCACCGGCACATCTGCGCTCGAGACGGTGATGACAACGCTGCACGCAGGTGGAAAGTTCGGCGGCAAGGGATACCAGGTTTCCGGTGGTCTGCACGGTGTTGGAGCATCGGTGGTCAACGCTCTGTCTGAGTGGACGCTGGTTGAGGTGCGACGTGACAACAAGGTCTACTCGCAGCGCTACGCCCGGGGCAAGCGCGACGGCGATATGCAGGACCGACCGCAGACCGACGAGGACCCGCCTGGCACAGGAACAACGGTGTCCTGGATGCCTGATGCCAGTATTTTCCCCGAAATCACCTACGACTGGGATCAGATTTCCACTCGCTTCCGCGAGATGTCTTACCTGAACCAGGGTTTGCAGATTCACCTTCTGTCGCACTGGCACGAAGAGAAACTGTGGCCTCGCAACGACATCACGTTCTTCTTCGATGGCGGAGTGCGGAGCTTTGTGCGGTCGCTGAACCGCAGGCGCAATCCCGTACACGAGAACATCATGTACGCCAGCGAGACGGTGGACGACATCGTTGTCGAGGTGGCATTGCAGTACAACGAGACGTTCGTGGAGAACTGCCTCTCG
>JAJCYX010000131.1 GCA_029262715.1 Chloroflexota bacterium | reverse complement strand
TCTCCGACAAGAAGATGGATCGCGAGTTGATCGGTGACTATCAGCTGCGTGGCGAATCGCTGATGCCCGACTCGTTCTTCGACTTCGCGGGCAACGTCATTGGCCTGCTGCGCTGGCCCCGGCCGGTCTTCGAAGAAATCGAGGCTAGCTACGGCGTCGAACGAGGATGGAATGGAATCAGGCAAAGCGAACCCGGACATCTCAGACATCGCCATCGTCCACGCCCTGGACACCGCTCCCATGTCGTAACCGCCACCGCCAACAGCCACCGTGCTACCGATCTCAACCCCAAGCTTCAGTAGACGTGAAACGACCGCCGTGAATCCCTGGGTCGTCAACTGCAGGTGAGTCAGCGGATCCCGGAAGTGCGTGTCGATGCCCAGTTGGATGAACAGCAAATCCGGTTCATAAGCGTGCACAAGCGGAGGCACGATCTGGTCGAACGTCCGCAACCAGAGGTCATCCTGCGTGTACGGCGCCAGCGGCACATTGACCGAGTAGCCTCCACCGTCACCAGTGCCAGTCTCATCAACAAACCCGGTGCCCGGGAAGAGCCACTGACCGCTTTCGTGCAGCGAAATCGTGAGCACTCTGTCGGTTTGATAGAACGCTGCCTGCACACCGTCGCCATGGTGGCAGTCGATATCTACGTATGCAACGCGCAAGCCGTCATCGACTAATCCCTGAATCGCTATTGCTGCATCGTTGAAAACGCCGAAACCTGACGCCCGGTTGAACATTGCGTGATGATGAACGCCACCCGCTGGTGAGAACGCAACGGGTGCTTTGCCATCCCTGACCATCTGAGTTGCCATCAGCGTGCTGCCAACAACAAGCGCCGTCGAATCGTACATGCCGAGGCGTGGCGGATTATCGCCAGGTCCGATACCGAACTCATGCATACTCGGCACGATGCCGCCAGAACCGATTACCTGCACAGCGTCGACATAATCGGCGTCGTGGGAACGAAGAATTTCGTCCCTGCTGGCCATCGAAGGTTCGACCTGAAGCAAAGACTGTGAGTCCAGCAAGCCTGATGCCTTCATCAACTCGTGCATGTAGCGAAGCCGGACCGGCTTCATCGGGTGATTTGGACTAAGCACGTGCTGCGATAGCTCGTCTGCGTAGACAAGTGCAGCGGTCGGTGAAGACTGGTTTTGCATGTGAAATCAATGCGAAAGAAGGTGAAACGTCGCCAACGGGTGACAGGTAGGTAACCGAACTCGGGTGGCTGTCCGGGTGCCTTAGACGATAGCTGAATCTGAACAGGGCAGTGAAGTATGTGCGGTTGCGATTGCCGAGACTAATAGGAGTCTATCGGCGGAGTGAGCGATATCGGCGGCGGTTCACTCGGAACGACCAGACGAAAAAGACAATGCCTGCAGCAGCAAGCCCGAACAGCGGCCCGGTCCAGTTGAACCCGTCATCATCTGGCTCCGTGACCGGTGTGTCGCTCACCCCACCGGCAACCACACCAACATCCGGCAGTGTGTTGTCATCGGTCGGGTCTTCAACACTCTGTTGTGTGACTGAAGTTGGTTCAACCGTCGCTACGGTCGGTGTTTCGCTTACCGCCGGTGCAGTGGCGGTTGGCTGCGGTGGTGGTGGGAGTTCACTCGCCCCAAGTCGGCTCCGCCACTCGTTCTCCAGCTCCCACAACGGCTGACCGTATGCAATCTCAACCGCCTCAACCGCTGTGTTGCCTTCATTTATCAACCGCAGAGTCTCTGCCATCGACTCCGGTCCCCGGTCCTCGATCAACTCGCCGACAAAGCTCCCGACCTGCGTGTAGAAAAGGTCGATCTCATTGCTGCGGGCCGGAACCGTGTTCCGGTTGCGCAACGTGAGCAGCTCGTTAGCCGACGCAGCCCTTCCGAGTTGCGATGTATAGCTGCTTGACGTTCCCGTCTCGAAGAACTGCGCCAGACCTTCATGCAGCCAGGAAGGGACGCCCGGTGAGAGTGCGGAGTTCACTTTTGTGTCTACGATGAGGTGAGTCAGTTCATGGACAACACTGTCCGGCCACGCTCCTCCCAGCACGAAAACTCCGAAACGTTGCATGGCGAACCCACCAAAGAAGATGCCGTCGCTTGAAGCGGCGCTGGTTGGCGGGAACACAGCATTCATCTCGCGCACGTCCGGGTAGATGACCGCCCTGAACCTTTCGACCGAGTTTGAGTCGACGCCGATCGCACTCGTGATGTCGAGCCATGTTGCCGATACCCGGTTTGCGAGGTTGCTGGCAACGGCGTTTGAGAACCCGTAGTAGTGGAAGTCAAGCGGGATATCGGGAGCGGTCAGTAGCTGCCAGTCTTTCGTCGGATCGAGATACAGAATCCGCTTACTCTCGGTCGAAGTCACAGAACCGTCAGCGCCAGTAATCTCGAAATTTATCTCGAACTCTGTACCCGGCGGCACATATGCGCTTCCTCCGGTGCGGATGATGAAGTCAGCATTCAGGTTCTTGCCGTCCGGGGAGACATTGAAATTCGGGTATGAGTATGAAGAGATGCGTCTTACGCCAACGGGTGCGAACACTGCGCGCACTTCAGTCACAGCAAAATTAATGTCTGCCTCAAGCTGAACGTGAACGCCGCTGCCAAACTCAATCTCATGCTGAATCGATATGTCTCGAATGATGTCGGCGTCCGCGCTAAGGGAGTTGGCGCTGAGCGGAATCTGCGGGAGTGTCAGCAGAAGCAAAGCCGCGATAGCAGCCGTTGCGAGCGAAATCCGACGACTTGAGGCTGCAACGCCCGATGACAGCGATCTTGAGGTGTAGTTGTGAAAACGCGTCCGCATCTATTGATTGAAACGCACGAACATGCGTTGCGGGTTGCGGTCGACCGCCAAAATCGGCTCGAATTATCCTGTTCCCGGTCTAAATGCCGACGATCTTCATCGATCCGTGAGCGCCGTAAATCCGGTTGATGTTGATCAACAAAGCTGTGGCACCTTCAAGATATCGAGCATTTTCCAGCATGCCCGCGTTGACACCGCGAATTCCCTGCATCTCGTCGGCCAGCCCGATCACCGTCTTCAACGCCTCTTCATCGTTCGAGCACACAAGAGCGTCCGTGTTCAGCCGCGATCCCGGGCGCAACAGACCGCGGGCCGGGACTGTGTGAAATGCGGCAACCCACCGAGCCTCTGGAACCTCTCGTTCAGCCTCCTCTGCAGCAGAGCCCGTTGGCGGAGCGATTCCTCGCACCTGCCCGCTCACAAATTCGAGAGGAGCCACCGTGTTGACGCAAATCTTGCCACGGAGCTGTCTGCCGATCGAGTGAAGAGTGGCCAGCATGCCCGAATACGGAACGGTCAGGAACGCGACTTCACATTGCGCAGCGGCCGAGATATTGGTTCCGCCGGAGAAATTACCAGCGACCTGCTCGCTGCCGCATGTTGCCGCGAGCTCACGCGCTGTCTCGATTGCGCGGCCCTCGTCGCGTGAGCCGATAATCACAGTGTGACCGGCCAGCGCCAGCTGCATAGCCAGTCCCCGCCCCTCAGGACCAGTCCCACCAATCAGGCCAATATTCAAATCACGCTACCAGTAGCTTGAATAAACTGCTTTGACACGAGCATTCGGCCATCGTAGCATCCGGCTCCTTCATCGCAACCCGGCAAGTCACTAATTCAGCCCGTCTTTTGTCCTTCTAAGCCAGACACTCACAACGGAAATATTGCATGCGTTTTTATCAGTTCATTGCTAACGGCACCAGACGTGTCGGTGTCGAGACGGCCCAGGGCCAGATAACTGATCTGACCTCTATCGAACCACGGTTGCAGCGAACGAACGACCTGTTTAACGCCGCGGTAATAACCGGGTCATCGGCAGATGAGGTAGCGAGTGGAGTGTTGCAGCGCGGTGGAGGCAGTACTGTCTCTTACGAATCGCTCTCAGGTGGAAATAGCTCATTGCTACCGCCGATAGATGCTCCGGAGGTCTGGGCGTTCGGCGTCACTTACATGGACTCGATGCGAGAGCGACAGGCAGAAAGTGGCACGCCGGACGTTTATGCCAAGGTCTACAACGCAGAGAGACCCGAGGCGTTCTTCAAGGCAACAGGTGAACGCGTTCAGCCACCGTTTTCCGAGGTGGGCATTAGGGGCGATTCGAGTTGGGATGTTCCGGAACCTGAACTGGCATTTGCAATCTTCAATGGAAAGATCGTGGGCTACACAGCCGGCAACGATATGAGCAGCAGGACCATCGAGGGCGAGAATCCGCTCTACCTTCCGCAGGCGAAGGTGTACAACCAGTCGGTCTCGTTCGGCCCATGTCTTGTCACAACTGAGTCGATCGGGGATCCTCAGGCGCTGGACGTTTCGCTGACCATCGAGCGTGGCGGGCAGCAGGTGTTCAATGGAACTGCGAACACGTCGAGCATGAAGCGTGACTGCGCTTACCTCGCCGACTGGCTTCAACGACACAACTCTGTTCCAGACGCTACGGTAGTTTTGACAGGAACGGGTACTATTCCACCGGCTGACTTCACCCTCACCGACGGCGATGTCGTCTCAATCTCGATAGAAAACATCGGCACACTGGTCAATACGGTCGTCACCGTCTGACAGCAGTTTGCCCGGTCTGTAACGAGGCTTTGCAGGGACTTTATTCGGACGTAGACCAGTTCGAATGGAGCCACACCCGGTAGATTCGCCGTAGACTCGTCACGATTCCACCTTTTATGTAATGAGACCGAATTTAGGTGAGGCGAACAGGTAACCAACTATTGACGGTCAGACTTCCCAAACAGATCGCTTACGGCCTCCGCTCCAGATCAGTCGCACTGATTCTGGGTTCGGTGTTCGCGACAACCTTTTTTGTCGCATGCGGGACAGATTTCGTTGAGCCTGCTCCTGTTGGTGCCCGGTCTGACACGCCGGTTGCGCAGGCAACGGTATTTCGGGTGATTGAAGTCACGCCTATCGCTACACCCACGGAGCTACCACCTGCAATCGGGCCGGACGGTGCTATTCAGCGACCGTTCCCTAGTGAGATCGACCCTTCACGCAGCGGGACAGGTTTGCCCCCCGATGCCGTGATGGGTTTTTGGTCTGAGTACCTTGCAGACGCCAGGCTCGTTGTTGAAGACCGCCTGGTCGACGTCCATATCTGTGCCAACGGAACGCTGATTCCTGGCACACCATCCACATTCGTCAACGCAGGCACTTGGGGACTGCGGCCTACATCTGGTGAGTGGTACGAGGTTATCCTTGGCCGTGAGTTCAGAGCTGGTCGCATCTCAGGATTCGTAACACTGTCGAGGATCGGCGGTGCAACAGTGGCAATAAATGATCACCTCGCCGTTGTATCGGTGACAGATTCGGATCTTTGCGACGAGATAGGAGATCTGTAGTCCTGGCTACTAATCCGACCACGCATGACGAGACGGCGACCGATATTTCATCGGTCAAGACTCTCGCGACCACTGTGCGAGAGAACGTTCAAAAAATTATCGTAGGCAAGCCCGAAGCTATCGATCTAGCGATCATTGCTTTGCTAGCGCGCGGTCACGTGCTAATTGAAGATGTACCTGGAACCGGCAAGACGACGATGGCGAAAGCGCTGTCGGCCTCGCTCGGCTGTGACTTTCATCGCATCCAGTTCACACCCGACCTCGTTCCAGCCGACGTTCTTGGTGTTAATTTCTTCAATGCATCAAAATCTGAATTTGAGTTCAGGCCGGGGCCGATCTTTTCGCAGGTGCTCCTGGCAGACGAGATCAATCGAGCCACGCCACGAACACAGTCGGCACTTTTAGAAGCGATGCAGGAGTCACAGGCCAGCATAGACGGCGTGACTTCAGACCTGCCACAACCTTTCTTCGTACTCGCCACACTGAACCCGGTTGAGATGGAAGGAACGTTTCCACTGCCTGAAGCGCAACTGGACAGGTTCTTACTGCGAATCTCGATCGGGTATCCATCTGCCGAAGAGGAATCTGCCATGCTGGAGCGGTTCCGTGGAGCGGGGCAGAATGTTGAAGTTGACGCGGTCGCTACGCCAGAGGACATAGTCGCTGCTCAGGCGCTTGTCGACACCGTTTCTGTCGACAAAACTATCAGCGAATACCTGCTGAAGATCATTGCTGGCACACGTGGATCGAGAGACCTTCGCCTCGGTGCAAGCCCGCGTGCATCTCTTGCACTACAGCACGCCGCACAGGTGAGAGCGGCAATGGACGGCCGAGGATATGTCCTGCCAGACGACATTAAGCAGCTTGCAGTTCCAGTTCTCAGCCACCGCGTCGTGCTCGACTCCTCGGCGCACCTCCGAGGCCGAACCCCAGATGAGGCGATCATCTCGATACTCAATGCAACGAAGGTGCCGATAGAGAAGACCTAACTCCACCTGATTACGATGGTGGGCGGGAGACGAAGTTGCTATTACCGGGCCGTTGGGTCGGTCAGACACCAGACGATCCAGGGAAGGTTCTCAGGGATCTTTTCGTTGTACTCCTGCTGATCGTGATTATTGTTGGCGCGGCAAACGGCAACGCGCTTGTGGTGGCGTTGAGCGGCCTCGCCTTTGTCGTCGCAGTAACCGCCAGAATCTGGTCGGCGCTCTCACTCGAAGACATCTCATACAGCGTCTCAAGCACTATTACTCACGCCTTTATCGGAGATGAGATAGAGCTTGTGATTGGCGTTGAAAACCGCAAACCACTTCCTATTCCGTGGCTTCGGATCCATGAATTCATTCCGCAAGGTCTCGAGATCGTTGGCCGTGAAGACGATTTCATCGACTACATGGGCGGGACACCGCTAGACGAGGCTGTGAGCCTTGGGCGTTATGAGAGGCTGCGGCGTCGTCACAAAGTGCGTGCGGTGAACCGCGGTCACTACCACTTCGGTCCCGGTGAGTTGACGAGTGGTGATCTGTTTGGTCTGTATGTGAAGAAGGCCAGCGTGATCCGCCATGACTGGAACCTCATCGTTTACCCGGATACTGTGCCACTTCCGGGACTTGAACTCGCAACCGCACGGCCTATTGGTGATGCGAAGACCAGGCAGC
Source organism: Chloroflexota bacterium (assembly GCA_029262715.1). Lineage (GTDB taxonomy): Bacteria > Chloroflexota > Dehalococcoidia > Lucifugimonadales > Lucifugimonadaceae > JAJCYX01. The sequence continues at coordinate 2,823 of JAJCYX010000131.1, read as the reverse complement.
CGGTTTGGAGAGATCCGACTCGACCAGCCGGTGTTCGTGAGTACCGTCCGGGCGATCCCGTGAAAACTATCGACTGGAAGACGACGGCACGCCGAAACGAACTGTTTGTTCGAGTGTACGACCCGAGCGTGTCCCAGTACGCCGTTGTACTGGTTGAAGGCACGACCACCGATCGCCCGTGGGAAGGGTTCCGTCTGGACGTCCTCGAAGCGCTTGCTAGCTGTGCAGGTTCAGTCGCACAACACTCTCTCGAACGCGGGTTCAGGACAGGGCTCATCGTGAACTCCACGCTAAGCATCGGCGGTCGTAACGTCGTCCGGCCCGCATCAGGACCAACTCAACTGGCAGACATCTTGGAATCGCTTGCCATGATGCGGCCCGCCACGATGGGCGGACTGCAACGGCTTGCAATGGCCAATGCTCGCGATGCCATACCGTCGGGCGCAACGGTGTTCTACGTGGCCGGGCAACTGAAAGAGAGTGCCGTTGCCTACGTGTTAGAGCTGGCCCGGCGAAGACACCCGGTGACAACCCTGTGGGTTGGCCGTGAAGATCCGCCTGCCATCGCCGGTCTAAACATCGTCGACTACCGATCTGCCTTTGGCGTCGGTAGCCGCATGGCTGGCAACGAATTCGCCAGACCCGGCTCGAGCCGAAATGCCACTGCCGATGCGGGGGAGATGGCGCCACTTGGCTGAAGGACGCTCCAAACTTATCCTGATCTCAGTCGCACTGGCTGAGAGCGTGTGGCTGTTCGCTCTATTTTCTGTTCTTGGCTTGATAGGTGACCTCGGCGGCTCACCGTTGCCCTGGCTGTCGCTATTCGGGCTACTACTGACCTCGATCGGTACCGGATACGTGCTCGGTGCAACCGAAGGCGACGAGGTTTCAATTGCAATCAGACAGTCGCTGTTCGGGCTTGTCGTCATCTACCTCCTGCTAGGTACGGGAACATTCCTGGGCGATGGCACTTTTGATGCTGGATGGATCTTCAAACTGCTCGGAGGTCAACTCAGCGCAACATCGGCGGTGTCAGCCATATTCGGTCTGCTGATTTCACTTTGGCTGTGGCGTCACGGATTGCGCTTAGGCACTGACAACTATCCAGAAGACAGGCTTGCGCGCGTGTTCAAGATTGGTATTGGCGTTCTCGCGATAACTACGCTCGTGGATCAGGCAAGCTCAGAAGACATCGCCGCCGGTGCTCTATTTGTCCCGTTCTTCGGAGCAACACTTGTAGGGATGGCCGTTGGAAGGCTTCCGGAGGGTGGTGTTGGCAGAAACAACGGCGAATGGGCGCGGATCATCGGAATATCGGTCCTTGGAGTGATGGGTGTCGGACTGCTGATCGGGCTTATCGGTGGACTGTATGGGAACGGCGGAGTCCGTGTGCTGTCTGCAGGCTGGAGTCTTTTTGTCGATGGGTTTGTATGGGTGCTGCGGTTCCCGGTTACCTGGATTACCGCCGTCCTTCAGTGGATACTTGGCCTGTTCTCAATTGGCGACCGTGAGGAGAGGCAACTTGAAGCGGGACAGTCGGGCCAGGAGATTTTCGGCACTGAGCCGGAGCGGATGGCAGATGCCGGAAACGCAACTGTCGACACCATCGTCAACATTCTTCAGTATCCGGCGATCGCACTGCTGATAGTTGCGGCGTTCTTCGTGATGGCGCTGGCTTACCGTCGAATTGGTGCCCGTGGTGGAGATGATGACGACGATGAGCGGGAGTCGATACGCGGAGAGCTGGACACCGCAGGAGATATGTCTCGCCTGCTTAGCGGCCTGCTACCGGGCTGGTTGAAGCGAAAGCAAGGACAGGGTTGGCTGCACCCTGAAGAGCCCGGGTTCGCAGAGGTGTTTAAGCTCTATTTCGACTCGATAAGACTCGGAGTCAAGTGGGGGATGCAGTTTCATCCACAGATGACTCCGGCGGAGCGTCTGCCACTGCTGCAGGCCGCGGTTCCGGGCGCTCCCATGCAGGAACTGACCAACCGCTTCAATGCCGCCTGCTACGGCAAGATTCCAACCGATCCGCAAACGGTCGAGAATCTGCGCATGCAGATCAAGTCAGCCGAAAACGAGCTGCGAAAACGCTAACGAGATGCCTTGCGGCGTACGTTCGACATCGGTTCAGGTAGCGAGATCACTCGCAGTAGGTTCGTTGAACCTCCGACACCGATCGGCATTCCGACTACTGCCACTGCCAGATCGGAATCCTTCGCAAGTCCCAGTTCCAGCACAAGCTCAGAACCTTCGTAGAACATGTCCTGCACAGTATCGGCGCTGTCTACCAGTAGTGGCATAACTCCCCATCTGAGGGCTAGACGCCTGCCTACCGCTGGATCCGGTGAGAGTGAAAGCACGGGGATTCGCGGCCTGAAGGAAGCGACGCGCGATGCTGAGGCACCCGACTCGGTGAACGCCAGGATCACTTTTGCCCCAATGTCCTCTCCGGCCTTGACCGCACTATATGCGATGGCATCCCCAACACTGTAGTCAGTGCGGGTCGTGTGGTCCTGGCGGCGGCTGGCTATCTCCTCGTGGTCGAGGAACTGTTCGGCACGCTTGGCGATTCGAGCCATGTATTGAACAACTCTCGTCGGATTTCTACCGATTGAGGTCTCTCCCGAAAGCATGATCGCGTCCGTTCCGTCACGGACCGCGTTGTGAACATCGGTAGCCTCTGCCCGCGTCGGAGTTGCTGACTCGATCATCGACTCAAGCATCTGGGTCGCCGTGATCACCGGCTTGCCGCGCTCGTTTGCCCTGCGAATGATGCGCTTCTGCACACCCGGAACCATTTCGATCGGCAATTCAACTCCG
>JAJCYX010000130.1 GCA_029262715.1 Chloroflexota bacterium | reverse complement strand
TTGTGTACGCATCTTCGTCATCTGTTTACGGTGACACTCCAACGTTGCCAAAGCATGAAGAGATGCCAACAGTTCCAAGCTCTCCGTATGGAGTCACCAAGCTGACCGCTGAGCTGTACTGCCGCGTTTTCAAGAAGGTCTACGGGCTTGAGACGTACGCGCTCAGATACTTCAATGTGTTCGGGCCGCGCCAATCCCCGAAGTCGATATACGCAGCGGTTATACCTAAGTTCGCTGAGGCTCTGCTCACCGACACATCTCCGAATATCTTTGGCGATGGTGAGCAGACGAGAGATTTCACATTCATAGACAACGTAGTCGACGCAAACATGATGGCGATGCGAGCTACGAAGGGCGCTGGTGAGGCGTTCAACGTTGCCGCCGGTGGCCGCGTCTCGCTCAATTCGTTGCTAGAAACGATGAGGCTGTTGACTGAGACCGATGTGACCGCCAACTACGGTGAGACCCGAGCCGGCGATATCAGGGATTCGTACGCAGATGTTCGCAAGGCCGGTGAGCTTATTGACTACCAGCCTCAGATCACTGTCGAAGAGGGACTAAAACGGACCATCGACTGGTACCGGAATGTGGAGCTGCAGAATGTCCCGGCGTGATGTGCGCGTTCTCCAGGTAGCGGCGAGCGATATCACTATCGCCAAGCTGTTGCTCCCATTGATCAAAAACCTCAAGGCCAATGGCTACGAGGTCGAATCGGCCTGTGCCGATGGCCGGTTCGCGCAGGAGCTGAACGGCCAGGGTTACGTTGTCCACACGCTGCCAATGAGCCGCAGCATCAACCCGTGGAAAACTATCAAGGCTGTATGGGCGCTGTACCGGCTCCTGCGCAAAGAGAAGTACGACATCGTTCATGTTCACACCCCGGTTGCAGCGGGGGTCGGCAGGTTGGCCGCAAAGTTGGCTGGCACTCCGACGGTCATCTATACAGCGCACGGATTTTACTTTCACGATCTGATGAAGCCGTGGGCGAAGCGAGTGACGATTCTGTTCGAGCGGATTCTCGGACGCTTCACGCACATGCTGTTCACACAGAGCACCGAAGATGCGCAAGCGGCAATTCAGTACCGCATTGCACAGCCGCAGCGTGTTGTTTGGATCAGCAACGGCGTCGATATCAACAGGTTCACTCCAAGAACCGACAACAGTGCCGTTCGTGCCAGGTTTGGGTTGGAAGAGGGCGAGTTGGCAGTTGGGTTCGTTGGCAGGCTGGTCCGTGAGAAGGGAATCCTTGAGCTGCTTGAAGCCATGCGGCATGCAAGCGAACGGATTCCGAACCTCGTCCTACTGGTAGCCGGTGACAACAAGACTGGCGGCGACCGAGATGTCGAAACCCAGGCGCTTGTGCAGGAATATCTCTCTTCCGCTCAGTTGCCGTTCAGAGTCGAGTTCACCGGGTTTATCGATGACGTTGAAGAGATGATGCAGGCTCTCGATGTATTCGTACTTCCCTCATATCGGGAGGGCATGCCCCGAACGATTATCGAGGCGATGGCTTCTGGCAAACCGGTGATCGCTTCGGACATCCGTGGATGTCGAGAAGAGGTGTCGCACGGAGAGACCGGACTGCTGGTTCCTGTCCGAGACGCCGAGGCGTTGGGCAGAGCGATTGTGGATGTTCTGAACTCACCCGAGCTTGCGAAGAGCATGGGCGAGAAGGGCAGAGAGCGGGCCGAACAGTATTTTGACGAGCAGATGGTGCTGGACCGTCAGCTCTGGCACTACGCCCGTCTCGTCTCGGAGCGCCATCCCGCTCTTGCAGCACCAAGCGTTGACTCGATGCACCTTCAAGAGAAGTCATCTCACGAAGATGGCACGAATTAATTCAAGTTGGATCAAGCCTCCCGGCAACCTGTATAGACGGGGTTTTAACCGTCTGGAAATAGCGATCGTTCAGAGTCCAAGGGCAAGAACCCTGGACCTGGTTCTACCGCCCAGAAGGGGTGCAAATTGATCAAACGCGGGGTTGATATCTCGGTAAGCCTGATCTGGTTGATCCTTCTTTCGTTGCCATTTGTCCTTGTTGCAATGGCGATCAAGCTGGAGTCCCGCGGACCGATTTTCTTCAGACAGAAACGGGCGGGGCTGGACGGGCAGATTTTCGTAATCTGGAAGTTCCGGACGATGGTCGATGGGGCCGCTAAGAAGGGCCTTGGAAACAAGGTGGTAAAGGGCGATGCGCGGATCACCAGGACCGGCAAACTGCTAAGAGCGCTGAGTATTGATGAGCTGCCGCAGATCATGAACGTGCTGTCCGGTGACATGAGCCTGATCGGCCCCCGGCCAACACTGGTTCACCAGGTTGAGGCATACAACAGCCACCAGCGTCGCAGGCTCGAGGTTCGTCCCGGCATCACGAGTTGGGCTTCCGTGAACGGCCGCAACAAGCGGTCATGGGAAGACCGCATTGAGATGGACATCTGGTACGTCGACCACCTCTCGATCTGGCTCGACATCAAGATCCTGTTCAGGACGCTCTGGGTCGCCTTCGTAACGAGAGACGGCGTTTATGCCGATGACGGTGCGAACGACGACTTCGGTGGTCCAAAGACCGAACCGGGAGCCAACAATTGACCAACGGTCACGGAACAAACGGTACAAACGCGCCTCTCGGTGTGGACCACCCGGTCGCAATATGCGGCGCGGGAGGCCACGCGAAAGTGGTGGTTGATGTGCTGTCGAACATGTTTCCTGCCGTAGACATCCTGGGCTTCCTCGATGACCGCCCGGAACTGCACGGCACCGAGCTTTGCGGCAAGCCTGTGCTCGGCAGCCTGGATCTCTGGTTGAAGCTGGCTTCAAACGCAGATTCTGCGTTGATTGTTGGGATTGGCGACAACGAGGCACGTGAGCGTGTCGCAACTGAGATCGCAGCGGCCGGTATCGATTTCGTTTCGGCCATTCACCCGTCTGCTCGCATCGGCTACGGCGTCAAGGTGGGCGCAGGATCCGTGTTGATGGCAAACACGGTGATAAATGCAGGTGCGGTTATCGGCCAGCACGTGATCATCAACACCAGCGCATCGGTGGACCACGACTGCGTTATCGACGATTTCTCTCACATCTCTCCCGGGGTCAACCTCGCAGGGGGCGTGACCGTTGGGCGAGGCGCGCACATAGGCATCGGAGCCTGCGCTGTGCCCGGAGTCCGTATTGGCGAATGGGCAACAGTCGGTGCGGGAGCAACGGTTGTGAATGACATTCCGCCTTACACCACAGTGGTCGGCACACCAGCGTCGCCGATTCGTAAAGGGAGTGCAGTCAATTGACACTCAAGACAAGAAATACGCAGAAGACAACTTCAGAACCTATCCCGTTGGCTCGACCAGACATCACTGATCTCGAACGCGACGCTGTGATGAAGGTCCTTGAAGGGCCAGTGCTGAGCCTTGGACCTGAGATCGGGCGTTTTGAGTCGCTGCTTGCTGAGCAGGCCGGCGTCCGTCACGCAGTTGCTGTGAACAGTGGCACGAGTGCGTTGCATCTTGCTGTGCTTGGTCTTGGTGTTGAGGCTGGCGACGAGGTGATTACGACGCCTTTCAGCTTCGTCGCATCATCGAACTGCATCATCTTTGCAGGGGCAAAGCCAATATTTGTCGACATCGACCCGCAAACTCTTTGCATCGACCCTGATGCGGTTGAGCAGGCGATAACGCCCCGCACAAAAGCGATCATCGCTGTCGATGTGTTTGGGCATCCCGCCGAATGGGACAGGCTGGAAGAGATCGCAAAGAAGCACGGGCTGGGCTTGATCGAGGACTCGGCCGAGTCTATCGGTACAACCTATAAGGGCAGAAAAGCTGGCAGCTTCGGCGATGCTGCAATATTTGCGTTCTACCCGAACAAGCAGATGACCACCGGGGAAGGTGGAGCGCTGCTTACTGACCGTGACGACATTGCAGAGCTTGCCCGGAGTATGCGCAACCAGGGCCGAGGCGAAGGTACAGGCTGGCTGTCGCACGCTCGGCTCGGATTCAACTACCGGACCAGCGACATCAACTGCGCACTTGGCTCTGCCCAGGTCCAGCGGCTACCTGAACTGCTAGGCAACCGCACCCGCGTTGCCGAGCGTTACAACGGGTTGCTGGCTAATGTTTCAGAGATCGAGACCCAGTACATAGCGCCAGAAGTCGATATGAGCTGGTTTGTGTACGTGGTTCGCCTGGACAGGTCATTTTCTCGTAATCAAAGAGACTCCATCCTGCGGCTGCTCAGGGACCGTGGCATCGGCTGCTCGAACTACTTCCCGTGTATTCATCTTGAGCCGTACTACCGCACGGAGTTCGGACACAAACCCGACGATTTCCCGATAGCAGAGAGCATCTCTGACCGCTCTATCGCGCTGCCTTTCTTCGGACGGATGACTGAAGAAGAGACCGCAAGAGTGGTGGATGAGCTGACCAGGGCAATTGCAGAAGTTTAGTCAGACGATTAGTGGCATTTCTCCCGGCCAAAACAAGTTCGTGGGTTCATCAGGTTCTGCGCGACAGCTTCCGAACGGCAGCGACTGTCCAGTAGTGATGGAACCCATAAGGCTGAGGTGAGTTTTGAGTACGACATCCGGCGAACGACCGTCGCGATTTCCGCATATAAGAGTGACTCCGGCAAGGCGAACAGCCCGCCGGGGCATTGTCGCGGCTATCGACGGAACGTTGATCATCTTCGCTACTGCTCTGGCTATTGCTCTTGTGATCAGGCTGCCGGAAGGCCAGATCAGCACCACAGACGCCTCGCTGATTCTGGCGATGTCACTCGTGACCAGGCTCCTGCCCATGTCACTTTCCACCGTTTATGACATTGAGTGGAAACGGGCGAATGTGTGGGACCTTGTGGTCCTCGCCAGAGCGATCGCCATTGGCGTAGTGCTGTTCACGTCCGTGCTATTTATCGTCAACCCGCTCCAGTGGTCTCTGCTCGAACTGACCCAGTTCGCTCTAGTTGATGTGTTCCTCACCGGCACAGGTCTTGCCGTCTCAAGGATCGGCGTGCGTGTTGGCGCTGAATGGAGAATGCGTACTAGACGACGTAGCCGTGGTCGTGTGCTGATCGTCGGCGCGGGAGATGCTGGAGCGCAGATAGCTCGTGCGATGACCGAAGAGGTTGGTGCTGGGTACGTGTGCGCCGCATTTGTCGATGACGATGAGCGCAAGAAAGGGCGATTGGTCCACGGCATCAGGGTGCGAGGCACTCGAGCTGAAATTCCAGCGATTGTGACTCGGTTCGGCGTCAGTGAGATCTGGATCGCAATGCCTTCTGCAGCCGGAAAGGTGATTCAGGAGACCGTCCGAATCGGACGAGAAGCTGGGATTGAGCAGATCAAGGTTGTTCCTGGCTTCAGCACTCTTGTTTCAGGAGTTGTCCGGCTGGCGGATGTTCGAGATGTTCAGATTGAAGAGCTACTTGGCCGTGACCCGATCAAGGTCGACACGACGCAGGTGAGCGAGTTCCTGGAAGGTAAAACCGTACTGGTCACTGGTGGCGCAGGCTCCATTGGCTCTGAGCTGTGCAGGCAGATAAGCCGCTTCAAGCCCGGCCTGCTGGTTGTTCTCGACCAGGATGAGACCGGCGTGTTCAACACCAAGCGAGCGCTGGACATCGAGACTGGCTCACAGGTGAAGGTCGTAGAGGCGATTGCCGATGTGCGAGATATTGCCGAAGTAGACCAGATCTTCAGCAAGTACAGGCCGCAGGTCGTGTTCCATGCCGCTGCTTACAAGCACGTGCCCCTGATGGAAGAACACCCAGACCGAGCGGCCAAGACGAATGTGTTCGGCACCAGGACTGTGGCGCGAGTCGCCAAGATGTGGAATGCCGAGAAGTTCGTGATGGTGTCGACTGACAAGGCGGTCAACCCGACTTCGATCATGGGCGCAACGAAACGGGCTGCGGAGCTACTGGTCAAGGACATGGGCGAGACCGGCAATGTCGGGTTCGTCTCAGTTCGATTCGGCAACGTGCTCGGCAGCCGCGGAAGTGTTGTGCCGATATTTTCCGAGCAGATCGCTCGCGGTGGCCCGGTGACGGTTACAGACCCCGAGATGCAGCGCTACTTCATGACCATCCCAGAGGCGGTCTTGCTGATCCTGCAGGCCGGTGCAATGGGAGATAACGGGCAGGTGTTCGTGCTGGACATGGGTGAGCCGGTGAAGATTGTTGACCTTGCTCGCCAGCTAATCGTGCTGTCAGGTCTTGAGCCTGACAAGGACATACCGATCGTGTTCACGGGCATAAGGCCCGGCGAGAAGATGTTCGAGGACATCCTCAGCGCAGAAGAGAGCACAGCGGCTACTGCTCACAACCGGATCTTCGTTAGCCGCACTGGAGATTCGATGACTTCGACTGAGCTCACCCGTGGCCTGAAGGACCTGACATCGGCTATTGAGTCGGGGGACAAGAAGGCTGTGGTGGCCGCTCTCAGAGCGCTGGTGACGACATACCGGCCTGAATCGAACACTCGTCCGGTGCGTGAGATGGAGATGAACCCGGTACTGGCGGACTGACCGGGATTGACCGGGATTGACCGCAGGATTTTCAGAGAAAACTTGTTCGATAGTCGCAAATTTGTTGACCCGAACGAGTTTGCCCGTCACAGGATGACATTAGTTAATAAGACGACTGTAAAAGACATCGGCGAGTCACCTACGAATTAATAGATATTCACCAAACTTCGAGATCGCCCAATCTTCGAGACCGCAAAGAAGCTCCTTTCAGAAAAGTATTCGAACCGGCCGCCAAAAATTGATTTGGATACCGGTGGCAAATACGACGAACTGAGGCATTAGCGTGCGAAACAAGAGACCTAACATTGTTGTAGTCGGCGGAGGCAGCGGATCTTCAATGCTGCTGAAGGGGCTCAAGCAGCACCCTGTTGATCTGACTGCAATCGTTACTACGTTCGACAGCGGCGGTAGTTCCGGCATCCTGCGGGATGAGTTCGGCTACCCGCCGTTCGGAGACCTTCGCAAGTGCCTCGTTGCCCTGAGTGACAGCAGTGGGACAAGCTCGCTGAGAACGGCTTCTGAGTTCCGTTTCAGCGCTGAGAGCAGCCTGAACGGGCACAGCCTCGGGAATCTCCTGCTTGCAGCGCTCACGTCAGTACACGACGACGTTGAGGGTGCCATTGCCGAGATGTCACGAATGCTTGAGATCAAGGACAAGGTGATTCCAGTTGCCCTTGATCCGGCTGATCTATGTGCAGAATTGGAAGATGGAAGCCGCCTGCGTGGTGAGTCGACAATCGACCTGCGTGGTGGTGGTCTGCCTCGTATAGTTGACGTGTTCCTTGACCCGGTTGTCGATGCGAATCCGCGGGCGCTGGAAGCTATTGAGAATGCTGACGCTATCGTCTTCGGCCCCGGAGACCTCTACACCAGCATCGTGCCCAATCTCCTTGCTCGCAACGTACCTCAGGCGGTTGCCCGCAGCAGCGCTCGCAAGATATATGTCTGCAACCTGATGACCAAGCTTGGTGAGACCGGTGGTTTCGCCACTTCGGACTTTGCAGGTGAGATCGTCCGCTACCTGGATGGTCAGAAGCTGGATTGCGTGGTTGTGAATAGTCGAGAGATACCGCTCGTCGCTCAGACCAGGTATGCCGATGAAGGTGCTGTTCCGGTTGAGCACGACGAAGAGAGTCTCACTGAGTATGCAGAATCGGTGATGGCAGTTCCTCTCAGCATCAATCACCCCAAGGTGCGGCACGACCCTGAAAGACTGGCCGAAGCGGTCCTGAGTTCGTTGGTGATGAATGTCAAAGAAGATGACGCCGCGGACTGGGACGAGTGCGAGAACAGCCTCAAACTTTCCGACTTCGCTGACAAGATCATCAATCAGGCCGTAACCGCAGAGTAGTTTCGGCCCGAAACACTCTTACTGCCCTCGTGCCAGGCCCTTAACTGACTACGCGCTTCGAATAGCGGGATGCCTTAGTGAAAAAAACTGAACCTATGCGTGTGCTACATCTCATAAACCGGGCGCAGATCCGAGGCGCTCAGCAGTTTGCAGCGAGGCTTGCCACACAACTGGAGGCAAGCGGCGTGCAAAATGCGGTGTGCAGTCTGTACACGTCGCCCGATCAGAACGACACGTTCGATGTGGGCTCACTGCCGATGTACAAGCTTGAGGTGAACCCGACGATCCTTGACCGTGTTTTCAGGGTCGAGCCAATGGTCGCAATCCGACTTCGGCGTGTTTTGAAGGATTTCGATCCCGATGTGATCATCGGGCACGGCACAGACACGCTCAAGTACGCTTCGATATCCAGGTTGATGCGCCGCAAGGTTCGCACCGTCTATAAGAATATTGGCGTTGCGAGCTACTGGGCGAACACACGGGGCAGAGTTTGGTTCAACAAGTTCTTGTTGCGCAATATCGACTGCTCGGTATCTGTGAGCGAGCACGGACGTCGTGACTTCATTGAGCACTACGGATATGACGACACACGAGCGGCGTACATTCCCAATGCCGTTCTCACCGAGGGATTCGATAACGCGTCAGGCCAATCAGTTCGCCAGAAGATGCGGGCAGAACTGGGTGCCAGCGACGATGACGTTCTGATTGCGATGGTCGGAAGTCTTTCGCACGAAAAAGGCCAGGGCACTCTTGTAAACGCTCTGTCCCGCTTGATTGCCAAAGGTTTGCCGGTAAAGCTCATCTTGATAGGCCAGGGGCCGGAGCGTGAAAAGCTGGAGAACCAGGCTAAGGCTGCGGGAATAGGCTCAAGCGTTCAGTTCCTGGGAGTTCGGACAGACATCCCCGAAGTGCTGAGCGGTATGGACATCTTCGCCCTCGCCAGTCAGTCCGAGGGAATGCCCGGAGTTCTGATCGAAGCGGGTCTCTCAAGGCTGGCTTCAATCGCATATGACGTTGGTGGTGTTACCGAGGTTCTCAATCACGAATCGACAGGAATTGTCGTTCCGGCCGGTGATTTCGAGAAACTGGTTGACGGGCTTGAAGGACTGGCCAAACGACCCGAATGGCGCGCTGAATTCGGAGAGCAGGCGCGAACATGGTGTGAGTCACGCTTCGATATGACTACGGTAACCAGCCAGTACAAGCAGTTGTTTGAACAGCTCCTAAGCGGTGCTCCGCTGACCGAAGCAGGTTCAATAGCCATAAGCGCCGATAATTAATGAATGACTCCCGAATAAACGTTCTCTGGCTCATCAAGGGCCTTGGCTCCGGCGGGGCTGAAAACCTTCTATTGTCAGCAGCCCGGCACGTTGACCGTGACCGGTTCAACTACTCTGCCGCCTACTTCCTGCCCTGGAAGAACGCGCTGGTCAATGACCTTGAGGACGCCGGAGTCCCGGTGACCTGCTTGAACCAGAAGAAGCCTTACGACTTCCGAGCGCTGTTTGCGTTGAACCGCAAGCTCAGGAAAGACCGAATCGACGTTTTGCATGCCCACCTGCCTTATTCAGGAATTGTCGGTCGGTTCGCATCTAAGTTCACAACGGTCAAGTCGATCATCTACTCCGAGCACAATGTCTGGGAGCGGTACCACCGCCTCACGCACTTCGCTAACAAGAGGACATTCAGATGGAACGACGCTGTTATTGCGGTGTCTGAAGATGTGGAGAAATCGATTCGGTCAGGGATGAATGTCAACGGACGACCGAAGCTTGGCACGATCACCAACGGCGTAGATGTGGACCAGCTTAGCTCGATCGGCAAAGAGTCGGGATGGCTCAAGGCAGAGCTTGGTATCCCCGCTGACAACAAGGTCGTCGTAAA
>JAJCYX010000129.1 GCA_029262715.1 Chloroflexota bacterium | reverse complement strand
GACACGACTCAGCCAACTGTTGCACCACAAGCGACGGCGACGACAACGGCACCGGACCAACCGGATGCGCCTGCGACGCCGACGTCTGCGCCTGCTCAGGCGACTGCCACCACGGCACCGTCAGGACCGACCGGTGGACCTTCGGGTTCCCTCGTTCGGGCATTCCCGACGCTTGAAGCGGTTTACGGTATTGGCTACGTTGGCCCTTACCGGACGAGTGCTACCAACCAACTCGGTGGTGTAGAAGAGAGCTTCTTCATCTTTAAAGATGGAAACGCTCTGATTCCGCAGTTGGTTGACACTTTCGCGATTAACCCTGCTGGCACAAAAGTGACGATGACGCTGAAAGAAGGTATCCCGTTCCAGGCTCCTCGTGGATTCGAGAACCGTGACTTTGGCATCTTTGACGCTGCTGAGGCAGTTGAATGGATGAACAGGTCGAACGCCACGACTAACCCCGACTCCACTTACGGAGACGCAGGTGACCTCGCCGGTATCTTCCTTGAGGCATCCGTAGTTGATCAGTACACGTTTGAAGTAGGTCTGGTTTCCCCGATCTTCTTCTGCCTGCCACTCTCTCAGTTCGGTTGTCTGTCAGCTGCTCGTGGCCCCCACAAGGTGACCACGGCTGACGACTTCGGTGTTGAGTGGGCGCGTGCTCACCACGTTGGAACGGGCCCGTACGTCCAGGGTGCTTGCACCCCGGGTGACCGCTGCACGATCCACGCTGTTGAGACACACTGGCGACAGGTTGGTAACGTAGCTGAGATCACCGGGATCCAGGTCCCTGAGGCCCAGACCCAGATCGCAATGCTTAAAAACGGCGCGATCGACATGGTGACGCTCGACTACAAGTTGTTGCCGGACATCATCGACGGAACGAACTTCCGATTCCTTGAGACGATGCCTGGTGGTTTCGTTGGCCAGTCCATTTTGTTCCCAGGAAACCTTTGGGAGAGGAACCACGCCCGCACGGGTGAGGCTCTGAACCCATGGGACTCTCCTGTGTACGACAAGGACTTCCCTTGGCTAGGTGACCCGTGGCAGGAACTTGAGCCTGGCTCAGTTCGCTACGTAGACGACAACAACCCCGCTGGTATGACCGACATGGAGCAAGGTCGCCTGGTTCGCCTGGCCCTCTCCGTCTCGATCGACCGCGGTGGTATCAACGACGTTCTCCTGAATGGCATTGGCACCCCGATCTACTCCGAGTACATGGGTCCGGAGTACCCCGGTTGGGACGCTAATCGCTCGACAGGCGTATGGGACGTTGACGGTAACAAGATCAGCGCTTCCGGCACGGCACAGTCCGTTCCCTGGGAGATCGCAGACGCAGACCTGGACGAAGCCGACAGGATTCTGGCACTGGCTGGCTACCCACTGGTAGATGGCAAGCGCCAGGGCTTTGAGAAGCTGACACTCCAGGCTTACGCCGCAGAAGCAGGACCTGTTGGTCTTGAGGTTGCGGACGCCATCATGTCTGACTGGGCACGACTCGGTATCGAGATCGAGGGCCTGATCGAGGACTATGGTGGTGTTATCAGCCCACGGATGCGACAGCGTGTCCAGTTCTTGCCGGTGCTGAAGAATGGTGACGTTCACTCCAACGTATTCCCGTTGGACTGGCCGCTGCCATTGGTTGACACTTCCTCCAGCCGACCTGGTTGGGGCGTTGGTTTCGAGTCTCCTGCAGGAGCTCGCTGGTTGTTCGAGATGTTTGCTGAGCGCGACCCCAAGGTCCGTGAAGCACGACACCTCGACTGGGTGGACTACAGCATGTTCTGGGTCCAGTACGCCGGTGTGTTCCAGGTTCCCAAGGGAATTGTCACGAACAATCGTGTCAAGTCCTGGAATGGTAACCAGCAGCACTACTCGAACGTTTCAGGTAACCCCGAGCTCATCGTACTGAACTAGGTGTTTCTGAATCGGTCAACGTAGACAGTTGATTGATAGGGCGGGGCCTGTGAAAACAGGCCCCGCCCTGAAATAACGAAGGCGTTCAATGCTTCGCAGCAGCACTGAACAAAGGTGATCAATACGCCGCTAGGCACGCTGAGCAAGATCAAGCTCTCATATATCTAACGGAAGGCGCATGGCCTCCGAATCTTGAATCAATGTGCTAATGCCAGGGGCAGTCAGGAAACAAAGCCGGAATGACTAAGTTTCTCGTAAGCAGATTCCTCTCGTCCGTCATATCAGTTCTCGGTGCGACGATCGCCATTTTCACGCTAGTCCAGTTCCATAACGACCCGCGTGCGCTATTTGTCCCGGACTCCGGGTTCGGTATCACTCAGGAACAATGGGACCGGCTTGGTACCCGGCTCGGCTTCGATGACCCGCTACCGATCCAGTATCTGAAGTGGATCGGGAACGTTCTTCGTGGAGACCTCGGTGTCTCACTTGCTCGTGACCGTCAGGTAACAGAGCTGATTCGAGGCAAGATCGGCGCGACCGTTCAGCTGGCAGTGGGTGGTTGGATCTTTGCGATCTTATTAGGCATTCCGACTGGAGTGATTGCTGCCGTTAAACGAGGTTCCGCGTGGGATTATGTCGCGCGCGGCGCGGCAATTATTGGTCAAGGTGCGCCTCCGTTCGTAACGGGACTGGTCTTAATCTGGATATTTGCTGTCTGGTTAGCTGATACGCCGCTGGGATTACCGGCGGGCGGTAGATCACCAACGTTCCAGTTTGAAGAGTTCATACTTCCGTGTGTGGCTCTTGGTTGGGGCGCGGCAGCTGGATTAATGAGACTGACCCGCTCGGCAATGCTTGAGGTGCTCGACTCCGAGTACGTCCGGCTTGCCAGGGCAAAGGGTGTTGGTTGGAACACGGTGATTTTCAAACACGCGCTTCGTAACGCTTTGATCGCCCCAATCACATCAGCACTGCTGATCTTCGCAAACTGGCTCAACGGTGCCCTGGTGGTGGAGATTGTGTTCGCATGGCCTGGAATCGGCTTCGATGCCCTGTTCCGTGCGGTGAATGACAATGACTTCCCGCTCCTACTTGGAACGGTGTTCATCTTCATCCTCATCTTCCTGGTGTTCGCCACGTTGGCGGATATTGCATATACCGTTATCGATCCGCGCGTGCGGCTAAGCTAAAGGAGAGATCTAATGGCAACCGCACAGGAACTAGAACAGACGCAGTTTGCAGTACCAATTAGCCGAAGAAATTCGGGAATTGGCGGGACATTCAGCTATTCTTGGTACTTGATTCGAAGATATCCGATCTTGCCCGGGTTTATTCTGATAATGCTCGCTGTTGCTGCAATTGCAGGTCCATGGTTTGCACCATATGACCGAGACATCGGCACCATTGCAGACCGTCACCTGCCTCCCTGGAGTTTCGGCGCAATGAGCATTGACCGTGAAACCGGCGAGGAGATAAGACCGGATAACCAGAAGCATGCTTGGTGGCCTGATGGCTTCCATCTGCTTGGTTCCGACCACATTGGACGAGACGAACTGACCCGTGTGCTTCACGGCGCAAGAATCTCGGTTCAAGTTGTCGCAATCTCTTTGCTATCGGGCATGATCATCGGAGTTAGCCTTGGCATCGTCGCTGGCTATTATGGTGGAGTGTTCGATGAGATCGTCACGCGCTTTGTTGACATTTGGAATGCGTTACCATTCTTAATGGTTGCTCTAGTCGTGACGTTAATCTTTGGCAGAAGCATCACTGTGTTGTTCTTTGTCTTAGCGCTCATTGCATGGGCAGGATTCGTACGTGTAATACGATCCCAGATCCTGATTCTTCGTGAGATGGATTACGTTGCATCCGCAAGGATTAACGGTGCAAGCGACTTCCGTATCATGTTCCGCCACCTGTTGCCGGGCGTGTTGAACACGGCCATCGTGGTTGCCACGCTAAACACAAGCGGGCTGATTCTTTCCGAGTCGGTGCTTTCCTTTGTTGGCGCTGGAATTCAGAGACCAATCCCTGCATGGGGAGTGATGACGAACGATGGTCGAGACTACCTGTCGGTAGCGCCTCATGAGGTGCTGGTGCCGGGTGGTGCGATCTTCGCAACCGTGATCGCTCTGAACTTCCTGGGTGACTGGCTGCGTGACAGATTGGATCCGAGACTGAGACAGGTGGACTAACGCCTCCTTTCGATAGTTTGAGCTCCTTTTCAGCGAACATCATTGGCCGGTAGCAGGATCAAAACCCTGCTACCGGCCTTTATTTTGCGCGTGATCCGTATTCAACTGAAGCTGAGATGCGCGTCAATTCAAATGTCTCGACCGACTGTTGAGAGGCCAAGAGGTTGCTTTCACAGAAGCCTTATTTAGACCACTGTGTTGGGTTTTCAGCGGAGCTGGTTGTCGCTATCGGTGCGGGCGGCTGAGACGCGCTGCGGTGGGTTTCGCACCATGTCATTGGCTTACGGCAACGATTCGCCTGTACTTACATGAATGAGAAGCAATTGGGCATCATCCCCCGCAGAGCCGCAGAGCCGCAGAGCCGCAGAGCCGCAGAGCCGCAGAGCCGCAGAGCCGCAGAGCCGCAGAGCCGCAGAGCCGCAGAGCCGCGATGAAGACTGCGTACAACTGCAATTCAACAATCAGGACCCATCAAGCCCTAAACGCGCAGTAGCCCGAGTCTTATGACTCGGGCTACTGTATTTGATCGTCTGTTTTTGCGTGCCTTAGCACGACCAATGCATACACTTACACCGGGCTATTCAACTACGCAGACAGCTCCGGTTCCTGAATCACCAGAGAATAGGGAGCTGTACTGGTGGCAGCCGAGAACGGTAAACGTGTGGCTAAACCGCGCCGGATCAGTATCGAACGTACCTTTGCTTATAGCGCCTGAGTTCCACTCTTCACCCTGATCCGCCTTACTGGCGGTCGAACTCGCTGAACGCCGGGGGTTTTCCCATAACACTGTCGTCCCCACCTTGACCTTAATAACGTCTGGCGTGAATACTCCCTGGTTTCCAATCTGAATTGTTGGGCTGTCAGCGTCCATCAGCACAGGGCCGTCAGGTAGATCGATTACAACAGGCGTTGCTGTTGGTGTCGGAGAAGCGCCAACCAGAGCGGTTGACGTCGCCGACGTATTTGTGGCCTGTATCGAAGCCAGGCTTCCTACGCCGGTCGTAAGCCCTTCATTACTGTCTGGGTCTCCACCTGCAGCAATTGTCGCGGCACGCGTTTGAGCGGTGCTTTCCGCATTTATTATCCTAAGCTCATCATGAAGGGCTTCCTGTGTGTTTTCTCCGCAGGCAACTGCGACCAGCGCCACAGTCATTGCAATAGCGAGCACGCTAAGTGTCTTTTTCTTCAGACTCATAGAAATCCCTCTCCAGTAAGGGGTTTTCCCGAGGCCCCCGGGTTACGTAAAACGCTCCGGACCGAGATTGAGTTTTCTCTTGAAAACGTCGTAGTTACTGGCTGCTGCGAGAGTTTAACATGTCATCGCCAGTTGACGTAGGCCCTTCCGATGACAGGCTCATAGTGCCTGGCGCTCTTAAACTCACGCCTGCTGTGGTGCATATATCTATGCAGAAACGCTTTGGACCCGTCTGCGGCGCCCGGCAACCGCCACCAGACCACCAACCAGTGTGACTACTGCGGCAATTGGTAGCACAACGCTGTAAGCGTCCAGGAATGCGCCTGAGTCCGAGATAGCGTCGCTCCTGGCCTCTCGCCACGTCAGCAGCGACGTCATGACAGCGATCGACGTAACAGTGCCTATCGTCTGCGCCACCGCGAGGGCAGACGAAGCCGACCCTGAATGCTCGCTGGCGGTTCGTCGCATC
>JAJCYX010000128.1 GCA_029262715.1 Chloroflexota bacterium | reverse complement strand
CTTACGACGCTTGTCGAGATCAGGCAAACGCAGTCTGATTCGAACGCGCTAACTCAAATGGTTACTGTCGAGGGTCTGCTACAGACCGTCATCGATGAACTGACCGTTGCAGCCGTCAATCTTTCGTCGAGTATTAACGAGGGCCCGGACGCTGACCTGGAACAGTTGGAAAATCTACTGATCAATGCGATCGAAAGGTTGGATCAAGTACGACTGAAGATCGGCAGTGCATCAAGCGGCGATCAAGTCCTGGAAGCAGAGGTACTCAGCGCAGCGTCGATATTGAGTTCGGCATCCGAACTGGCTGGAACGCTGCGAAATAACCCTCGGCTTCGCATCGTCTCTTCCTCAATCGATCTCCTGTCCCTGGAGCCGCAGCTAAACACCGGTGTCAATCTGCTGAACGGTGTATCGGCGAACCTGGCTGCGGGGTCGTCTCTTACGAACCAGATCCTGCTAGACCGCGTGCGCCAGTCTCGAGAGACCGTCGATTCAGTCCTGGCTGAATCAGACGAGCTACAACTCACGCTTGCTGAACTCAACACCCTGGGCCCTTCCGATCCAGTTCTGCTCGCCCTTGATGCCGCAGCGGTGAACCTGACGGATGAAGCGATCTCAATCACAAGTGTTAGCCAGATTCTCGATGCAACTGCGGACGCAGGTGTAAGCCAGTCCCTGGCCGCCAGACTTACGCGGTTCAGGTCCGATCTGACAAAGGCGTCTGGAATACTGTCCAGCAGCGCAAGCCGCATGAGCGGTACCGCTGCGACCATACGGAACATGCCGGTAGTCATGATCGGCTCAGCACTGGTGCACCTGGAATCGGCGCAGACCGATCTCACGGCTGCGACAACCGTTGTGGACGATCGCCAGGAAAAGTCAGTGTCCGGTGAGCTACTGACCCTTTCGGACGCCGATGACATAGCGGCGCGTCTACAGCTTGTACAGGCCTCGTTGGCCCAGGCAGGTGCTGACATTTCGCAGGTTACTACTGCTGAGCTTGACCTTGCCGCCCAGAACGTTCGATCGGTCGAATCACGACTGCGCACAGTCCTGACTCAGTTGTCGGGTGTGGAAGCCGCCGAGAGCGCAGCGATCGATGACCTGTTTGAAGTGAGGCGTGAACTACAGATATCGTCACTTGGCCCGCAGGAGACCGGTGTTGCGCTGATCGACACGGATGTCAACGAGATACCTGTTGGAACCAGTTCAGGGCTGCCGATCGACTTGAGAGTTATCGCCGGAGGACTCGGTGGGTTTTTTCTCGGCATGATCGGCGCGCTGATACTAGAGATACTCGACCGTACAGTGCGCAGGTCCGAAGATGTCGGGCATATCGCTCGCGTCCCAAGCCTTGGCCTGCTCCCACGAGGGCTTGCCAAGGGCAACCCGCACCCACCTGAGGTCACAGACGACCCGACTTCGGTGTTCTCAGAAGCGGTACACCTTGTGGCGACTCAGATCCAGGGACGGGTCAACGACCGTTCGAGATTGCTATTGATCTCCAGCCCAAGGCCTCGTGAAGGCAAGACGATGATGGCGATCAACCTGGCTCGTGCACTATCGCTGAGAAGCCTGAGGGTATTGCTGGTTGATGCGAACTTCAGAAAGCCGGACGCGTCGAAGATATTTGACTTTGAAGATGAGCCAGGACTTGCAACGGCGCTGACGCAGAACAGAGACCCCGGTGAGTTCATCAAACATGTCGAAGGCGGGCAACTGGATGTGCTCCCCGCCGGACGCAGTCTTGTGCCGCCTGTAGAGCTGCTCTCGAGGCCGAGCACGGGCGCTCTGCTTGAGAAGGTACGGCAACAGTACGACTTTGTGATTATTGACGGCCCACCGGCGCTTGGGTTCTCCGAATCGAACGCACTGGCGAAGCAGGCAGGGGCGGTCATCATGGTCGCTCGTGCCGGCAAGACAAAGAAGACATCGCTGCGCGAAGCCATGGAAAACCTCTCGGACACAACTGTACTCGGCGTGGTCATGAACTTTGTGAATCGCAAGGACCTGCCGTTCATGGAGCACCGCAACTACAGCGGAAGATCAGGCCGTGGTAACTGGCGTTCCAGGTTGTTGAGACCGATTCCGTTTTCCAGGAATTGAAATAGCGCAATTGAACGACGAAACAGGAAAACTCTATCTGAATGCTGAGTGCACAAACAGCACTCGCCAACCTGACTGACGTTTACCCATATCCGGAAGCCCCTTCGTGGGGACACGTTACCGGATAGATATTGACTCCGAAGGCCTGCTAAGTAAGAGCACCGAAAAACTGTGTCTCTAACCTATGGCAGGTAAGAGATATCGGCCGGGCGACCGTGAAACGCGGAATCGTCACGGCCTGGACTCATCGATCGGGTCCAACTTCAAAACTAAGGAACAGCGGTGCCGGAACGATACCGGAAAGCACCAATACGATCCCGAGTACGGAAGCAGAAACATGTCCAAGCAACGATGGATAGCAGCGATTTTCATGGTGGCCATCTCGGCCGCAGCAATGGTCGCGGGCGGCGACGCTCAACGGGCTTCAGCCGCCCCGATCACCTCGCTGGACTTCGATCCTCCTGCGATAGCGCTTGAGGGCGTTGGCGACACCGAGATAGTGGATATCGTAGTCGCCGGACTTCTCGCCGATGAGGCAGACACCGTGCAGATAAACATTCAGCACAATGCCGATTTCGAGATAACTCTTGTAGGCGGTGTGTGTGGCCCTCTATACGCCAGTGGCTTCGCCAGCGCAGTCATAGATGTAGATGGTGGGTCTGCGTTTGTCTGTGCGTTGCAGAACGGTCCGACCGCTGCTGGCGGTGGCGTTGTTGCCAGTATTGAGATTACGAGAATTGCCGGGACAACCGGCCTGTCGCTGCTTAGCCTCATGGAGACCGGACCGGTCAAAACTGCATTCTTCGAGGCTGGTAACGAGGTTGCGCTGCCCACACCGGGAGACCTTTCGGTCTGGAACTTTCTGGACCCGGTAAGCGACCAGAGTATTAACGAAGGCGCTGGCCCGCTCATTTTCGACGTCAATGCGACTCTTGCTACCACGCCCACTCTCACTCACAGTGTGACGGCAGGTGGTCCGGCCTCGTTTATCCAGTTTACGGACAACGGGGACAGTACGGGCACATTCACTATCACTCCCGGGTTCGATGACGCAGGCGTTTACACCGTAGATGTGATTGCAGACAACACATCTGCTATCGGAACCGAAACGTTCACGGTTACTGTGAATGACATGAACCGCGCACCGGTGCTGGCTGCAATCGGCGGTCAATCGGTTGATGAGAACGCGAATCTTCCCTTGGTTTTGAGTTCGACTGATGATGACGGTGACACGTTGGAGCTGACGGTCACGGTCGATCTGACTCCGATTCCCAGTGGAGTACCGACCGGATTCACGACCTTCATAGACAATGGTGACGGTAGTGGCACACTCGACTTCGATCCAGGATTTGCTGACTCTGGAACGTATAGCGTTGTTGTAACGGTTACCGATGATTCTGTGGCGCCGAACGGCATATTGAACGACTTTGAAGCGTTCACCCTGACCGTTAACGACATCAACCAGAACCCGACGATCATCCCGATTGCGGACCAGTCTGTTGATGAAGGCAAGACGCTGGATGTGTTTGTCACCTCTTCTGACCCCGATGGTCAGATACCGACGCTGTCTGCAACGGTCGACGGAAGTCCGATACCAGCCCTGTTTGCCGCAATTACACCGACAGGGGATGGCAGCACGGCCACGCTTTCGTTCACACCGGCCTTTGGTGACGTCGGCGCCTACGCCATCGTGGTTACAGCAAACGACGGTGCGAGCGGTACTTTCAACGAATCGTTCACACTGACCGTCGACGACGTTGCATCTGTGATCGCTCCTGCCGGCACGGTGAAGTTGCAGGGATTGCCTGATCGGGGAACATCACAGGCGGCGCACGATGCACAGCTCCTCGCTATTGCTCCAGTGGTCGATTTGATCAGGGTCACAGGTGGTGGGGTCGAGGCGACTGTTGCCGTCGGAGTCGATGGCTCGTTCGCATTCCATGATATTCCAAGAACGACCAACTACCAGTTGCGGGTCAGGGCGGCTGGTTATCTGCCTCACCTACTGGGTGATGTTGCTCCAGACGAGATCAACGTCTCGGTAAGCGATGCTGATCTGACGGGAACACCGGTGATGATGCTTGGAGGGCAGATCACGAGCGGTGACACGGTCGTGGACAGTGCTGACCTCGCCGCATTGCTTGGTGCGATGTTCTTCGTTACCGCAGATTTGAGCGGGGCATCAGGGAGAGAAGACAGCTTCGGAAACGTGGTCGACATCAATGCAAGCGGTGTTATCGCCACAGATCCGGTCTTAGGAATAGGAATCGATCCTGCCGATTACCCAGCAGTCACGGCGCAAGACATTTCGATGCTAATCAGCAACTACCTTCTACCTAGTGGTGACCAGCCCTGGAAGTGACCGACAGGCTCCCTGAGTTGAATCGCTCGTCGCATCATTTTGTGCGGGACTTCGGAAGAATGAAGGACTGGTGTTCCAGTTGAAGAACCGGAACCATCGATACCGGAAGAAATTGAGTTTCACGAAAAGTGACAGAACTGCCGAAATCCTTGCTGTTGGGTTTTGCCGTGGTGCTTGCAACTGTTGTGGCGAGCACTGCGGTAGCCGTTACGAGCCTCTCAGCCCAAGCGGTTGACCTTGCGATCGAGTTCAAAGATGACACCGAGACAGCCGTAAACCACGTTGTCCTGGAACCTATCCCTGCCGATGTGTCAGACCCATTCCCGACGATAAACGTAAACGTGCACATCAGCGGATTGACTAGCCCCGGCATCAGCCTTATTCAGATATCCGTCAAACACGACCCCGCTCAAATTGCGATATCTCACTCGTGCGAAGGTCTGTTTGCGGCTGGTCAGGACCGTATTGGAAACCCGACATCGCCTTATAGCCTGACTGGCCGAGACGTGTCAGATGGCTCCACCTGGTTTATCTGCGGTATTACCGGTTCCGTTGGCGACGTGGAGTCTGGTGAGGTGATGTCATTGGCGATCACACGATTGACTGACGATGAACCGACTCTGCTATTCAGCACAAGCAGTGCTCAACCAACGAAGCTGTACGAACCTGCAGGCGGGCACGACTTCGACACGTTTGGTTCGCTATCGATACTTCTTGAAGAGCCTCCTGCGCCGACGCCGGTTCCTACGGCTACAACGCCATCCGGCGGGGGTGGTGGAGGCGGTGCTGCGCTACCTCAGCCAACGGCGGCTCCATCTGGCCCTGTGCTGACGTTTCCGAGCGCTCCTCAAAACGTGACTACAACGCCGATTGTCGGTGGAGTGGCATTGGATTGGGACGAACCGCTCGGTGACGGAGGAGCCGAGGTCACCAGTTACCGTCTGCTGGTACTTCCGGGTGGCCGCGTAGTTATCGTGTCGGCTCAGCAGACGGAGACCACGATTACCGGCCTCGACCCGGCGATTTCCTATCAATTTCAGATCAATGCCGCCAATACGGTGGGACTAGGATCGGGCGCTGGTCTTACGGTCGCTGTGAACCCGCTAGCGCCGCTTGGAGCGCCGCAGGGCGTTTCTGCCTCGCTCAGAACGGACAACGTCTCGGCGGTCGTCTCCTGGCAGGCTCCGGCAGCAGTCGGCTCAGGGGTTGTGACCGGATACGTCATCACGTCTGAACCTGCAGTTGGCGCTGGCATACAGGTTGGACCTGGAGCGCGCTCGGCCACATTCCCGGGTCTTGCGTTCGATACGACATACAGGTTCCGGGTCATTGCCCGCAATGCGAACGAAGATGGCCTGCCGTCCGATCTATCTAACGGCGTGACGACCGGAGGTTCCACATCAGGTTCGCCCGGTGATTCACCTGCATCTTCACCAGTCGTCGGTGCTACCGCCTTGGAGCTTGAGAGTTTCGAGCAGGAGGTGTCAGAGGCGTTCGGCGTGGATATCACTCTAAGCGGAGGAGATCCGACGATCACTTCGGTGGGCTCGAGACTGTTGGTGGAGTTCTCTATCGAGTCGATCAACCGTAGTTCCACGACGCCTACGAATCTCAACTCAACGATCGGAAACCTGAAACTGAACATCACGAACGGCACTGGCACGGCGACTCTCTTAGTCAACGACCAGATATCTATCACCGGTGCTGCTCAAATCAACACCGGGACCGATTCACTGCTGGTTCAGATCGATGACCCTCAACTCGTGTTTGCGCCAGCTGCCCCGGAGGCATTTACAGGTGCCGGCGGGCTGGTTACGCAGGCGGGAGCGGCTTTCGGCGTTTCGATGACCACTCTGCCGGACTCCATTGGGCTCAATGCCCGGTTTGTTGATGATTTGGGCGAAGAGCCGGGAGCGTTGGTTTCATTCCAGCTAGCAGCCAGCAATTCGGAGGGTGAGCTTGAAGATCCTGCCGCCGATATTGCGTTCATAGTTGTTGTAGACAAAGAGGGTGTGACGAACGACGAGCTTGGCGATAACACTGTGACTCTGACCGTGAGCCGGACGTGGTACGACGACCGCCAGGCCAACGGCAAAGAGATTTTCATCACGAAGGTTGGAGATGACGGTGTACCGCACGCGGCTCCTGCTTCCTGTGAGGTGGTAGGCGATGTTGCTGTGTGCACAGTCGTGTTTGCAGGAGCGGCAGGTGGGTTCTCCATGTTTGGTGTAGTTGCACTGACCGCAAACGGGAACGGCAACCCGGTTGAAGCAAGCCCAACACCTGTAATTGCTACTGCAACTCCGGTCGCCACGCCGTCTCCGGTAGCGCAGCCAACGGCGACACCTACACCTGCAATATCAACG
>JAJCYX010000127.1 GCA_029262715.1 Chloroflexota bacterium | reverse complement strand
AGACCTCGCCGGCCAGGATCATTCGCCCTGCCAGATCAACATCCGCGGCGTGACCGCGTGCAACCAGAAGCTGGTCAAGCCTCGTTCTACTGGTGTCACCACTCATTGCACATTCGCAACGCTATTCGTTGACCGTAGAGGCCAACGCTCCATATGATCGCTATATGGTCGTCGATAGTCCCGGAACTCAATTGCTTTCGTTCAGTACCTTCAAGAACCTTACCCGTTCATGCAGGCCGAAGCAGTCTGCAAAAAACGGGCTCGTCCTGGTTCCACTGTTCTTCACCATAAATATCTGGTGGGACGCCAACAACCTCGACCGAAACTTCATCATCATCGCCAAGGCGTTGATCACGTTCGCAGCATTCTCGGCACTTTCCGGGGCCGTCTACCTCTTCAACGACTTACGAGACGCCGAGCAGGACCGTGCCCATCCGGTCAAACGGTACCGACCGATCGCCTCGGGGCTCGTTTCGCCGCGGCTGGCGTGGACCACTGCCATCCTCTTCACAACAGCCGGACTTGCCGCTTCAGCAGTGATAAATCTTCCTCTACTCGGAGTTAGCGCCGGGTACGTCGCCCTGAACATCGCCTACACGACGGTACTGAAGCACGAAGTTATCCTAGATGTGATGTCGGTCTCAGCCGGGTTCGTCCTGCGAGCGGTGGCAGGAACCCTGGCTATCAACGGGACAGAATTCGGAATCGGCGGACTTGAGCCTGCCGTCGTCCCCCTCAACATCTCACCGTGGCTCTACGTTGTGACAGCTCTTGGCGCACTGTTCATCGCTCTAGTGAAGCGACGTTCTGAACTCGTGGCGGCCGGTAACGTAGCCGAGAGCCAACGAGCGATACTGCGCGAATACACCGAAAAACTGCTCGACCAGTTGATCGTGATCGTCGCTGCATCGACGCTGATGGCCTACACGCTCTACACGTTCTCTTCAGGCATCACCGAATCGTCGAATGTCCCGGAAAACAACTCGATGATGCTGACGATTCCGTTCGTGGGATACGGACTGTTCCGCTACCTGTACCTGATGCACGTAAAGGGCAAAGGCGAGGCACCGGAAGAGGTTCTGCTCACAGACCGGCCACTACGGCTAAACGTCATGCTGTGGCTCGGAACCGCCGCAATCGTACTGCTGCTAAACATGTGAGACAGGGTTGGCAGGTTCGCCAGCATAGGTGAAACGCTACACTGACGCCTTCACCTGACCACCGCCATCAAGACCGCTCGACAGGCAACACTTGCTAGACGGACGCACCGACTTCTGGAACATCGGCTACCCGCTGCTTGGCGCAGTCGTCTACTTCGTCGCTCCAATCGCCGTCGTCGCCATCATCTACGGCATGTACCGCCGAGTCCGTATCTGGCGCACCGCAGGGCCATACGCGGAAGTCGGCGATCACTCGGTGCGGATGCGAGAGTTCTTCATCTACGCGTGGGCAGACCTATTCAGGCACCAGAAATTCCGCAATCGCGAGCGCTACGCCGGATACATGCACCTCTCGATCTTCTGGGGCTTCACTATCCTGCTGGTCGCAACGACGATTGCCGCCGTCGAGTTCAACACCGAGGAGTACCTGAACTGGACATTCCCGACATCTCACATCCGGCTACAGACTTCCCTCGTTTGGGACATCGCTGGTGGGCTGCTCGCAACGATCGGCGTCGGCATGGCGGCGTGGCGCAGGTACGTCATCAAGCCCGAGCGACTCAACACATTCGCAGATGACGGCATAGTCCTGTTGTTCCTCTTTGCGCTCCTCTTCACCGGCTTCCTGCTTGAAGGCCTGCGCATCGGTGCAACAGAGCTGAACCCTGCCAGCGCTCTTTACGACACGTCAGCCGCCGCATGGTCTCCGATTGGCTGGCTATTCGCGAAGACGCTCAGCGGCATCGGCATGACTCCGGCAGTGATGGAAGACACGCATCAAGTCATGTGGTGGTCGCACGCCGGAATTCTCACACTCGGCTTCATCTACGCAGCGGCCGAATTCTCCAAGTTCAGCCACATCATCATCAGCCCGCTGAACACCTACTTCCGCACACTCCGTCCCAGCGGCGCACTGAAACCGATGGGCGATCTGGAGACGCTGGAAACGTTCGGAGCGAAAGATCTGCCCGACCTCACATGGCAGCAAGTGCTCAGTTTTGATGCCTGCACGAACTGCGGACGTTGCCAGTCCAACTGCCCAGCCTACGCAGCCGGTTCACCGCTCTCGCCTCGGAAGTTGATTCAAGACCTGCGCGGGTATGCCGAGGAGCGTGCTCCTGCCCTATACCTGACACCCAAAGGCGAGACGCCGCCTGAGCCAGCGCGTTCGATGGTCCATGACGCTGCGGGCGATGAGGCTCTATGGGCATGCACAAGTTGCGGATCATGCGTCGAGGCGTGTCCCGTCTCGATCAACCACATCGACACGATAGTCGATATGCGACGGTTCCTCGTACTCGAAGAGGGCAACGGCCCCGAAACGGCACTAACCGCCCTCCAGAGCATCGAACAGCGCGGGCATCCCTGGTCTGGGGCAACGTTGACTCGCACCAGCTGGATGGATGGCCTGGACATTCCCACTCTCGCCGAAAAGCCCGATGCCGAGGTGCTTTTCTGGGTCGGTTGCACGGGTGCACTGGTCAAGCGAGGCGTTGAGACAACGCGCTCAATGGCACGTGTACTGAAGAAGGCCGGTGTCGATTTCGCTGTTCTCGGGGACGAGGAAACCTGCACGGGAGACCCTGCTCGCCGGATGGGTAACGAGTACCTGTGGCAGATGCAGGCTGAACAGAACCGAGAAACCTTCAGCCGCTACAACGTGAAAAAAATCGTGACCACGTGCCCGCACTGCTTCAACACGATCAAGAACGAGTATCCCCAGTTGGGCGATTCATTTGATGTCGAGCACTACACGGCGTTCGTTGGCAAGTTGCTTCGGGACGGCAAGCTTCAGCCCGGCGAAGGAGCCGTCGGCTCGGTCAGCTACCACGACTCCTGCTACATCGCTCGTCACAACGGGATGACCGAAGAGCCGCGCTACATCATGAGCCAGATTCCGGGGCTTGAGGTGAAGGAGATGTCTCGCAACAAGGAGAAGACGTTCTGCTGCGGTGCTGGTGGCGGCAGGATGTGGATGGAAGATACTGGGAAGCGGGTGAACCACGTCCGCACTGAGCAGTTCCTCGAAACCGGCGCAGACACGGTTGCGGTGAGCTGCCCGTTCTGTATCCAGATGATGGATGAGGGCATCTCAGCAAAGGGTGCTGCGGACGACAAGAACGCAGTCGACCTGATCACTCTGCTGGACCGCGCTACGGGCGGTGCCGCTGGGGATGGCATTTCTGGTGAGAGCGATGACTGAACCGCACTACGAGGCGAATCGAACTGTTGGGCAAATTCACCTTCAAGCAAGCTCGATTGACTGCGCTGCCGCTGATGATCGGCACGGTGATGGCGGTGGCGGTCGCCTGCGGCAGTTCGGATTCCCAACCCGCTGACCAGCCGACCGCTCGGGCGACAATCACTGCTCAAAGCGCTTCGACCGCCACGCCGCAGCCCGTGACTCCTCTACCGACTGCGATCATCGACAACGACGTTCCTGACGCCAGTGACGTCGGAGTCGTGCTCGCAGGTGGAGAAGTCGAGGTTCCGGCGGCATCGTCCTTCGATGACCCAGAATTCCACTTCGCCGTCTCTCGCACATCATCGGCACCTGCTGAGACGCCTGGCAACGGAACGCTTGTACTCACGCTACGAGACCTCTCACGCCCCGACGAGGCCTGCTCACAGGAGCATCCGCTCTCCGGTTGCCTGACGGTCGATTGGTCCGACTTCGAGGGCAGACCCGGCGTACCGCCCGGCGGAGTGCTCGAAAACTCAATCACACTGCAACTGGTGTCGGGGCCGAAAACGTTCTACCTGACGGAACGCAGCGGACTCGCCGACCAAAAACCCCCTTACAGCGGCGGCTGACCGCACACAGCGGTGAGCGGGTCCGCTCACACATGGCGCATTGATCTCTCTGAGCAGATCATGCCGGATAGCGAAGTGATGCTAAACCTGACCGTCACGAAGTTCGGCAGCCCATCCGTGACACTGGGATACGAACTGGCGGTTGAGGGTTGAGCGCTAACAGAGCCCTTACTTGGGGTTAGTCGGGCCTCGGTTCAGATCGAAAAGGGGGGTGCTTGTGTCGTTCGATTTGGCGATATAGCCTGTTGGCCAATAGCCTGAGTCAGTTGACCGCACACAATCTCTCTGGCGACAACGCCAACGGAAATCATCTAACAAGTATGGCAAAAACACCATCCGGAACAAAAACCAGTTCATTTGGCTCGTCGAAGCGAGAAAATCACGATAGTTCGGCCTATTACTCTAGAGCAATAAATACTGGTGTAGGACAGCATTCGCCCGATCTTACTTCCGGTGACAACGCTGTACCGATTGGTGCTATTGACCAAGTGTTTGAACATTCTAGTGAACATATGAAAGAACTCGAAGACAGAAGTGTGCATTTGATGGTGACATCACCGCCGTATAATGTTGGAAAAGACTATGACAAAGACCTTAGCCTTATTGAATACACATCCCTTTTGACTCGGGTACTTGCAGAAACATACAGAGTACTGGTAGATGGTGGACGCGCATGTGTCAATATAGCAAACATTGGCCGAAAACCTTATATTCCATTACATTCTTATGTAATAGTCGCCGCTTCTGCAGTTGGGTTTCAAATGCGTGGAGAGATCATTTGGGACAAAGGAGCCGGGGCGGGCTCTTCAACCGCTTGGGGAAGCTGGTTGTCCGCAAGCAATCCGACATTGCGCGATACGCACGAATATATTTTAGTATTTCAAAAAGGTTCATTTACAAGAACAAATATCGACAAACGGGAGCCGACCATAACGAAAGAAGAATTTCTCGAATCTACCAAGAGTGTATGGTCGTTTAACCCTGAGTCGGCGAAAAAAGTTGGGCATCCTGCACCATTTCCGGTTACTTTGCCAGACCGGCTAATCCAGTTGTACACCTTCAAGGATGATGTAGTTTTGGATCCATTCATTGGAGCAGGTGCGACTGCTGAAGCTGCAGTAAGAAGGAACCGTCATTGGATTGGTTACGAGATCGATTCAGAGTATGCTAATTTAACCAGACAAAGAGCTGATTCAATCAATCAACAGCCTGAGTTTGATTGGCGCGCAACCGAGAGCTAGCTATGCCTTCTAATGATTTTCAATCTCGCTCCAGCAGGGAAGGTAGACAAGCACGTGAAATCACCGAGGCGGTCCTAAAGGGTGCCGGATTCAAAATTATCAAGCGTGATTTGAAGTTAGAACCAACCACCGTGCCGATAAATTTCGAGATAGAAGACAAAGTTGGCGGGCGCTGGTTTGTTGACTCATCTGGCTCATTCACCAGCACAAGAGCTGGACTAAATCGTACAGACACTCTCTATAAAGCTCTTGGCCGGACTAGTGTAATCAGAAT
>JAJCYX010000126.1 GCA_029262715.1 Chloroflexota bacterium | reverse complement strand
TAGGGAACCCGACCGGGCGCGACGCCATCACCCACTGTCGGTTGATCTCTTCTGGCATTACGTCTCTCCTGAAGCGAGCGCGCAGTTGGCGCGTCAGTGATAGATGTGATCAATAATTCGTAACGCACAGCTTACCGGAGGGCGTGAGGCGCTAGGGCATACGACCGCAGAGCTTGAGAAACGAAGCGCTGCGAGATGTTGGACACCAGAATCGACACAAAATCCTCACAACCGCGCATCAAATACGAATAACGTAACTGTACAGCGTAATAGAGACGAAAACATCATGCCGTGCTGGTCTGGTAATGGGTTTGGGGAAACGATATACAGGAAGTACCGATAACGTGTAATCAGGGGACTTGTTTCAAGGCCATCTATTGACTAAGAATGGGTGCCAGCACGTAGACGGTCGTGAGGGGGAGCACGCTGCGGGTCTGAGTAGAACCTGCAACAGTGAGTGGTAGAAGCCAACAGAGACTAATGCTCCCGGCAGAGAGTCAAGAATATGGCGGAGAATCCCCGTCAATGGCAGCAGTTCACCGGTAAGAACGCCGATGTAAGAGACGGTGACTGCGAAGCGGAACCGGTACCAGCACTCTGGTTTCAGGATGACGATGATATGAATTCTGAATCGGGATTTATTGAGCGATTCTGGCTTCCGCTTGCAGTGGCGGTGCTCGCAGGCTGGGGCTCAATCACCTTTGTGCTCCTGAACGCCTTCGGGTGGACAGTAATCCTGGCCATCGCCGGAGTCGTCGTGGCAGGCTCAGCCGCCGCGGTAGCGCTTGTCAAAACAGGCGATCGGGATATCGCAGAATTCCCGGCCAAATCCAATGCTGAACCGGAAGATGGCCAATTCCGCAACGCGGCATAAGCCATCAAGATCCGTTTATAACGGCGACTAATCGACCCAACATCAGCGTTGGGTCTTTTTTTGTACTTGAAACTCTCATTAGCCGCTAATTACTCACCGAATATCGTGTGCTATTCGACCAGTATCTGCCTGGATTCGGCATTCTCACGCCACTCTGGCCGAAACCCAACACCGCGCGGAATCTTCACTGATCGTTTACACGGAAACGGGTGCTCAACCGTGTAAGCAGTGCAATTTCAGACTGCGCAATCTGCCAATCTGTTCACAAAAATTTGACAAGAACCCGAGTTTGATAACAATGACTCCTACGTTTCGAACAGTTGCACTTACGGTCGACCGGCGGTTGACCATTGCGTGTGATGAAGTCTGGGGCAGGGAAGATGAGGCGAAATCGATTTGGCGCGAAGGCTTAACAAAGCGAGCATAGACACTGCAGCAGAACTCGAATCGGTCGAGATCAAGGCGGCTCTGCTCGACGCGCTTCCAGAATGCGTATTCCTTGTAGACGGTAACCATCGAGTTGTCGCGGTCAACAAAAGCGTCGAAACCATGATGGGTAGAGACGGCACAGCTGTAATTGGTCAGTCGCTCGAGACCACGATGGCACCGCTCATCGACGGCGAAGGTGAACCTCTCGATGTGGGAACACCGGTTGACCGCTGCCTCGCGACCGGAGAAGCCGAGTTGCTAGAGGCCTGGCTGCGACCCGGCTACAAGAATGCAGTAACTCAAGATGCTGATCTCAACAAGATCTCTGTGAAGGTCTTGCCGATCTCCGAAACCGGAACTGGAGACAGAGTTGCGATAGTCGTTGCTGGTGACGCCGTTAGCCAGCCTTACCGCCTTCGTGACGCAGTCCTATCGATGGTCAGCCACGAACTCCGGACACCGCTCCTACATATCAAGGGCTTCGTGAGCACTCTGCTGGAATCGGATATCGAGTGGGACGAAGAGACCAGACTCGATTTTCTTCGCACGATTGACCGAGAAGCAGACAGACTTACCTCCATGGTCAATGACCTGATGGAGATCACGCGGATGGGGTCGGTTGACCTACCTCTTCACCTTGAGGAAGCAGACCCGTATCAACTGGCGTACGCCGCTATCGACTCCGCTTCCCCGTTCATACGAAAACACCGTGTGCTGGTGGAGATCCCGGAGAACCTTCCGAAGATCAAGATGGACGTGCTCCGCGTAATGGGCGTCCTTGCCAACCTCTTGCAGAACTCAAGCAAATACTCGGAACCCGGCTCCAGGATAGTTATCGGCGGCGAGCCAGATGCCACCGCCATGACATTTTCAGTGACCGACGAGGGTGCCGGTATTCCCAGTAACGCACGTGACAAGTTATTCAGCATGTTTTACCGCGGCAGTAACGTGGGTACGACGTCGTCCGGAAGTGGGCTTGGCCTGGCCGTATGCAAGTCGGTTGTTGATGCGCACGGAGGCAAGATCTGGTTCGAGAGCGAGGTTGACAAGGGATCAACATTCAAATTCACGATCCCTTACAAGCCAGAGAAAATCGTTCTGTCGGAGAAGGTTCGGCCGGCGCCGGATAAGCAGCTTCGACCGGCAAAGAAGGCACCTCGCTCCACTAAGACCGCATCAATGAAGAGGCGCAAGGAGTTGAGCGTCAACGCAAAACCGAAACGAAAAAGAAAAGTGGCACTAAGCCGCTGAACGTGACATTGGGTGATGTGATCGGTCAGCGCAGGTACCAGGTCGTAAATGCACACCGAGTTCCTGACCGGGGATTCGACAAAATCGGGGGCTATCAAAGAATGAAGGGCGACGGTCCAGTTGTGCTCGTTGTGGATGACGAGCCAGAGACCAGAAAATTCGTCGGGATGAACCTGACGGCTAAAGGCTTTCGCCCACTTCTTGCAGAGGATGGTAGCGAGGCGCTGAAGCTGTTTGGCGAGCGACCCATAGACCTCGTTTTGCTTGACCTCGCAATGCCTGGTCCAAACGGCGTTGAAGTGTGCCGAGCAATACGGCACACATCAGACGTCCCCATCGTGATCCTCTCGGGGCACTCACGAGAGAGCGACAAGGTCGGCGCCCTTGATCTTGGTGCTGACGACTACATGACCAAACCCTTTGGTATAGCGGAACTTGTAGCACGTGTTAGCGCAGCCCTCAGGCGTGGCCAGGGCACGAGCATGAAAGCCGACCGCATATTCCGCTTCGGAACACTCGAGGTTGATCTCGAAGGGCATCGGGTGACCCGTGACGACGTCGAACAGACCCTGACAGCAACCGAGTTTCGCCTCCTCTCACTGCTAATTCGCAATCGAGACAGGGTTTTAACCCACCGATACATTCTCCAGTGCGTCTGGGGCAACTCGTTCGCAGAAGACCGTGAGTACCTGCGTGCGTACATGTACAGGTTGCGAAAGAAGATCGAAGAGTTACCGTCGGAGCCTCGGTTGGTACTTAACGTACCCGGGGTTGGTTACCGTTTTGTGACTGACGAGGCGAAACTCTCGGCCAGCACAAACTGATCTCACAGGCTCATCGCGAGCAGCGAACCCAACGCTACTATCCGCTAGACAGCAAGTCGCGTTCGGCCGGTATTCAGGTTTTATTAACGAGTTCACTGACCGCTTTACACCGCATTCATTGTCTGACCCGAACAAACGTTGATACATGGGATGGGCACGTACCTGATAGCGAGTAGCTTCACCAGGCGCGCGTGCACAGTTCCAGAGTCATAACACGAGCTGACAGACACTCCAGGGACCACGGCATTAATTGGCAGACACCAACTCAATAATCCTCGTCGCTGATGACGAACCCGCCACGCTCAAGTATGTGGCTATGAACCTGACCGCCCGCGGCTACCAGGTCATCACCGCTTCCGACGGCCTCGAAGCGATGAAGGTCTTCCGCCGGCGTGTTGTCGATCTCGCCATGCTGGACATCACCATGCCCGGTATGGACGGATTCGAGGTGTGCCGCCAGATTCGCATGCTGTCTGCTATCCCCGTGATAATGCTGACCGCAAGAGCACGCGAGGCCGACATCGTTGAAGCCTTCGATTGCGGCGCTGATGACTATGTGACAAAGCCCTTCGGCGTGAAGGAACTGCTTGCACGCGTCAGATCTGCCATCAGGCGCTCAACCGGTCAGGCAGGCCCCGAGTCAGAGCCGGTCAGTTACGGAGACCTGGTGCTGGATCACGGTGCCCGCAGAGTGTGGCACGCAGGGCAGGAAGCCACCCTGACCAGCACGGAATACTCGCTACTCAGCCTGCTGGTACGAAATAGTGAACGGGTGCTCACCCACCGCTTCATCCTGGAATCGGTATGGGGCGGCGAATACTCCACCGAGAAGGAATACGTGCGAGCGTACATCTACCGCCTGCGTTCGAAGATGAACCTCGATAGTGATCAGTGCGACCACATCATCAGCATGCCGGGCGTTGGTTACATCTTCAAGGCAACTCCATCCGAGCCTGAACCAACCCTGCTTCCTGGAAACAGCAACGGTTCTGTGATCGCTGAACCGGCTCAGCCCAGTAGCAACGGATAACCACGCGGAACGCGTCGTGATCAGATCCCAGGGTTCTCAAAAACCATCGACTGTCAGTCTTAATCGCGCGCTCAATCACCCTCACGTCACCCGAACTATCGCCAAAGCCCGTCGATCTTTTCATGGTTTATTGACGCACTTCGGCTGCCCGTTGATCCTACCGCGTTAACCGTTCTCGTAACCTTTGGCCTGCGCTAACTGACATCCGAAATCAACCGGACCGGCAAGCGCTTAATCTATTTGGTCTCAGCGCACGGAACTAATTTGATTTGCAACCTCAAGAATTTTCAGAAATCGCCCTGGAACATCACGTCAACACCAACGACGAGGTTCTCGGATCCCAACACGCAGAAGACACACCACCACTCTTAATATGTGTGGCCTCAAATGACTACGTCTGGGCCGATCTTCTTGCCCAAAACCTTGCCGCACGCGGTGCAACCACAATTCAATGTGACCTGGGCAACCTGAAAGCTCAAATCAAGTTGCTGACAGACGGCTCGTGGATCGTGGTCGACGGCGGCTGGCCAATGCTTGAACTACAGGGTGCCAGCGAAGACCTCAACGATGTACTTCGCCAATCGAAAGTCCGCTCCGTCATGGTCGTCGACGAGCTGGTAGGCGCACACCCAGTGTCATCCTTCCGACCTGACAAGGTCGTCGACCGGACTCCCAACATGCCCGTCCTCGCCCGCGAACTGCTTTCGATCTTCAACTCTCCCTCATCAAACCAGCCCGAACCAGCGATCTAATACGGTCTGCCGCTACGAGGCTGACCACCAGAACAGGTCGATCAGGTGTTCAGCGCTTTCGCTGTCACAAGCGGCAAAAGATGACAGGCCCAGCAGATTGATCTCAATGGTCCACCGTCAGTAGCCACCATTACCTGAAATTCGCGGGAGCCCATGAAAAACTCGGCGCCCATGACCGTTTAAGGACAACCTCTGAATCTGCGAAAACACAATTGGCCAGAGTAGCCAGTGCAGCAGAACCAGTTGTTCACACTCCTGTCATGGAGCTACACGAACCTATTTGCTACAGTCCGCTACTTCGACGCCGAGGCAACGTACTGGGACACAGACGCCTGAAACACAGCAAATGAACGAAAACTCACCTGAGATAGTCGTAATAGGCGGAGGGACAGGCTCTTCTGTGGCCCTTAAAGGCCTCCGCCACCACGACGTGAACCTGACCGCCATCGTGACCGCATTCGATAGCGGCGGCAGCTCCGGACGCCTGCGTGACGAGTTCGGTCACCTTTCGCTCGGTGACATAAGGCAGTGCCTGATTGCGCTCGCTGAAGAGTCGCCCCAAACAGAAGCGTTCCGATTGGCCACGCAGTACCGTTTCAGTGACGACAGCAGCCTGAACGGCCACAACTTAGGAAACCTGTTCCTCTCCGCCCTCACCGTGATGCACGATGACATCGAAGTGGCGGTGCAGATGATGTCACGCATGTTGCGGATCACAGGCAACGTGCTGCCGGTAGCGCTGGAACGGGCCGATCTATGCGCCGAGCTGATCGACGGCAGTGTGCTCAGGGGCGAATCCACAATCGACCTCAGAGGGTACGACCCGCCGCCGATCAAGCGCGTCTACCTCGACCGTGATGTGAAGCCCAACGCGCAGGCGATAGAGGCGATTCATAACGCGGACGTCATTGTTCTCGGTCCCGGAGACATCTACACCAGCATCGTGCCCAATCTGCTCGTCAATGGCATAGTCGATGCAATCCACGCATCACACGCCAGGACGATCTACGTCTGCAACCTGATGACCAAACACGGCGAGACTGACGGCTTCACACCGATCGACTTCCTGCGTGAGATCAACGCATACCTCGGCGTATCGGTCGATGTCGTCCTGATCAACAACGATCCGGTTCCCATCGATGTCCAGCAGGTCTACTCCACAGTCAAGGCCAAACCGGTAGTGCTGACCGATGGCCTGGGAGCACAACTGGACATGTGGTCTCGACAACAGGTGTGCCTACCGCTGACACAGGTGCTCATCCCAACTGGCGAGGATGAGTTGAGGGTGAGGCACGACCCGAGCAAGCTTGCCGCTGCGATCGTTGGCCTGACAAATTCTGTTACCAACGGGTTTGTTGACACGGAAACCGGTATGGAAGCGGTAAACTTTGCCGACTGATCCAGATTTCGGGGTTGTCCTTCCAGCGAAAGCTGTCAGAATGGCGACGCTCACGGCTGGAGCGGATGCAGGGTTGGGCGAGCACGACACGTCACCGGGTAATTTCGATACCGCAGAAAACCAGGGTAAGCCGAGTCGAATGCAAAAACTGGGCAAATTAGCCGCCGTACTGGTGGTCACAGGCGTAGCCGCTGCTATCGGCGTGATCTCAAGCCTGAGCATCGGAACAGGCTGGCGTGCCTACACGGTTCACGGTGGCAGCATGGAGCCGCACTACATTCAGGGTGACCTCATCGTTACGTCTACTGTTAACGCTGGACGAGTGAAGCCGGGCCAGATCATCGTCTTCACCGCAGACTGGGCATCAGAGCGGTATGAGCAGCGAGTGGTGCATAGAGTCGCCGCCGTCGGAGACCTGCGCAGCCGGCTGC
>JAJCYX010000125.1 GCA_029262715.1 Chloroflexota bacterium | reverse complement strand
TTCGAACCTGCTGTGAAGCAGGCTGAGCAGGCACCTGAAAAGGTGGTTGCTCAGCAGCCAATAGAGCCAGTTTCGCCTCCGGTCTCGCTCAAGGCGCAGCCAGAACAGATGCCAGAAGCTAACGGTTCATCTGCAAACAGCGAAAATGGCAACGCAGCACTGGTCGATTGGACATTCACACCGCCACCGGATGTGACTCCTGCCGAACTGAAAGCATCAGGCCAACAGGCACCCGAAAAGCCAGCAACACAGGAACCTGCAGCACCGCCGGCTGCCCCCGCAGTCGCCGAAAAGTTTCCTGAAGTGCCCGTAGACCCGAGGCTCAAAGAGGTATCAAATGCCGAGGCTGCAAAGCCCGCAGCTGCTCCGAAAGTTGCCAGTGCAGCAGTCGATTCGACTCCGCAGGCGATGCAGACCAGGAAAGTTGATCCTGAACTGGTGCAACCTACACCAGCAACCACGGCTCAGCCAGTCGCCAAAAACGCCAAATCCGGCAATCTGACGTTCGAAATCGGCATCTCCAAGGCACTGAGAGAGGTCACGATCGGTGATCCACGCGTTTCGGACAAGAAGTACAACTCAGTCGCCTCCAAGGAGTACACCGAAGTTAACAAGGCGTACTCCAGAGGCAACTCACCCGAGACACTTCGTGAAGAGCTGATCCATCTGGCGGCAGTTAGCCTGGCATGGGCAGACGCTATCGAGAAGCGACAGACCGGTGAGAACAATCAAAAGGCCGCTTGAGTACTGATGGGAGAGTCCGCATATGGCACCCAGCTACCCCGATCGAGAGCCAAATCCGAATAGTCGCATGATCTTGCACACTGATCGCGAACCCGCCGAGAGCGGCAACGATTCAGGATTTGCTCAGCAAAAAACCGTTTTCATTATCGGCAACAAGGCGTTCGCCCTCGCGGTTAAAAGAGCGTTGGATGTTGCCGGCGGGTTTCATATTGTCGGTGCCTTCAAGATGGACGACCTCGCAACCAGTCTTCGCCGCAGCACGATGCTGGGGCAGACGCCGAGTGTTGCCGTCGTCCACGAGCCACCGGGAGAGCGCCAGCAAGCTGACGATGCTTCGCACAGAGTCCTCCGAGCCTATCCAGGGTGCGGAATCGTTCTCATCTCTGGCGATGAGCTGGAAGCTGAGAGCGAACGCAAGATGGACGTTCATGATTACAACGCCATCGTGCTTCCAGAAACAGTGGTCAAACACCCTCAGGCACTTGCGGACGGGATGCACGCCGCTATCAGCGAAGCCGGCAGCGCCGAGCGAATCGCCTGATCGTCAACCAAGTGGCATAAACTTCAAGCAGACCGGCATCGGGCAGCGGATCTCTCTACCAACCGGGGTCAATTCCCCTGTCGTCGAGTTGATCTCGAACTGAATGATGCTGTCACTATCCTGGTTTGCTGCGTACAGATACTTGCCGTCGGGATGAATCGCGAAGTTGCGCGGCGTCTTGCCCCCGGTCGACTGATCGCTGACGAACTCAATGCTGCCATCTGATTCGTCTATTTTGAAGATCGCAAGGGTGTTGTGACCGCGGTTCGAGCCGTACACAAACCGGCCGTCAGGGCTTACATGAATGTCCGCAGTGGTGTTCTCACCTTCGTAACCCTTCGGCAAAGTTGAGAGTGAATTGATCTCGGACAGCTTCCCTGACGCAGCATCGTAGTTGTAAGCCGTCACAGTGCAGCCAAGCTCGTTGATCGCGTATGCATAGCGATTGTTTGGATGAAAGTCGAAGTGACGCGGCCCCGCCCCGGGTGCCGAGTCGACCGACGACTCCTCGTTGAAGTTCAGCTTTCCAGCCTCAAGGTCCATCTCATATACGCGAAGTTGGTCAAGGCCCAGGTCGTTGATGATCGCAAACCGGTTGTCGGGCGACAGGTTCGCAGAGTGTGCGTGCGCCTTTTCCTGCCGTCGCGGGTTCACTTTTGTTCCACCGTAATGCTGGATGAACTGTGAACTTGGCCCAAGCGAACCGTCCTCATTAACTGGCAACATGCAGACGCTGCCCCCGCCGTAATTGGCTACGACGGCAAATTTCCCACTGGCATCTATCGAAACATGACACGGTCCGGGGCCGCCGGTCGATTGCTGATTGATACGGCTCAGCTTTCCGCTGGAATGGTCGATCTCATACGCCATAAGCGCACCGCCAGGAACACCTGACGACTCAGAAACCTCGGCAACTGCGTACAGGTACTTCTGGTTGGGATGAACGGTCACAAACGAAGGGTTGCTTATTCCTTCTTCTACGTGAACCTGCGTCATGCCCCCGGACTCGGCGTCCATTTGGTACACGTAGATGCCCTTGCTTGTGCCACCGCGCGTGTAGGTTCCAGCGAACATCAACCAGTCAGCCATAGTGGCCTCCAATGTGCGGAATCGATCTGCGATCAAGAAAACGACAGAGTTCTGTCACAAACGGGAGCAGCATTCACTGGACGTAGTGAAGCAGGCGTAGTGAAGCCGCCACTCGGGGAGTTATGGCCGCTACACTACCACCGCATAGCCCCATTGCGCACCTCACGTGCCAAATTCGCCACTACAGGCACACTGCAACCAGGTATCGGAGAGCAACTTGACCGACATCAAAGCGCCCGTTCGAATGAAGATCACAGAAGTAAAGTCGATTCCGCTCCGAGTAGTCGAACAAGTCGGTGAAATAATTCCGGCGTGGAGCCCTGACAGAGCGATGCCGGTGCAGATCGGCGGCGGCTCGTTTGTTGAGATCCACACGGACCAGGGACTTGTCGGCATTGGCCCTGCAGTCAGCAATCAGTTCATTCCCGCGGTTTCGGAATATCTCGTTGGAAAGGACCCGTTCGATGTCGAGCAGCACGCCCATGCGCTGCGTTACTACGTGCATGGCATGCCGTACAACGGCACAGCTGGCATCGATATTGCCCTGTGGGACCTGATTGGAAAGGCGTGTGAACAGCCGCTTTACAAGCTCTGGGGTGGAGGCAAGGACCGCATGAAGCCGTATGCCAGCACGATCAGGCTATCGACACCAGAGGAGCGGGCCGAGTTTGCGTCTGCGCGAGCCGATGAAGGCTGGAAGGCGATCAAGCTGCGAATTCATCACGAGACCATGGCCGAAGATCTGCGCACTGTCGAAATGGTCATGGAGGCAGTTGGCGACCGTATGGATGTGATGGTCGACGCCAACCAGGCGCAATCGAGCGGCACGTGGCAACCGGGGCCGATCTGGGACTTCCGCAGAGCAATGGAAACGGCGATAGAGCTAGACCAGATGGGTGCGTACTGGCTGGAAGAGCCGCTGCCCAGGCACCAGTTCGATAAGATCGCAGAGATGTGCCAGAAGGTGGAGATGCCGATCGCAGGCGGTGAGAACAACCCCGGTCTGCATGAGTTCGTTGAGATGGTGACGAACGGTGTCTATGACCTGCTACAGCCTGAGAGCATGGTGATGGATGGAGTCACTGCACTACGCAAAGTGGGCACGCTGGCTGAGCTATGGGGCAAGCAGATCGTTCCGCACCACGGTGGCGGCAACATCGGGGTGATCGCTCACCTGCACCTCGTGGCGTCATGGCCGAACGCGCCATACCTGGAATTACTGCACGACCCGCCCGTGGGCGACTATCGCCACAAGTTCGCGATGATGGCCAATTTCCCCGAGGTCAAGGACGGCTGGATGGACCTACCGCAGGGCCCGGGACTGTGTGTTGAGATAGACAAGAGCATGATTGAGGGGTAGGGAGCGGAGGCAACTACCCATACAGTCTGTCATCCCGACCGCAGCGGAAGGATCTGAGCGACTTAGCAAAGTCGCTTGAGAGATTCTGAATCGAGTTCAGAATGACAGACCGGTGCGTCATGCCGGATCATCAAGGCTCTACGGCGTAACGATCGTCCGCGCCACTTCGCCGGACAGCAT
The DNA here is from genome assembly GCA_029262715.1 of Chloroflexota bacterium. Taxonomy (GTDB): domain Bacteria; phylum Chloroflexota; class Dehalococcoidia; order Lucifugimonadales; family Lucifugimonadaceae; genus JAJCYX01. The sequence goes on along the minus strand of JAJCYX010000125.1, from coordinate 2,458 downwards.
GTCTTCGAACGCCTCGTTGATCTCTTCTAGGGGCCTGAACTTCGACTGCAATTCGTCCAGCTTCAGGCGTCCCTGTCGGTAGAGTTCGATAAACCACGGAAAGTCCACTCGAGGACTGCCCGTTCCCGCCGACGAGCCGATCAGCCTGCGGTCTCGGAACAACATTTCCATCGGCACGGCAACTTCGCCTCCAGATGGCGGCACACCAACCATGCAGGCCGTTCCCCCGGCACAGGTGGCATCAAACGCCTGTCGCAGCGTTGGAGGTTTGCCAATCACCTCGAACGTGTAGTCCGCGCCGCCATTGGTGAGGTCTATCACCGCCTGAACCGGGTCGTTCTTCGAAGCGTCCACAGTGTCGGTCGCACCGAATTGCTTCGCGAACGGGAATTTTGACTCTGCTACATCGATAGCAATGATCTTCGAAGCGCCGGCAATCACGGCTCCCTGGATAACATTCAGGCCGACTCCGCCGCAGCCCCATACAGCGACTGTAGAGCCCTGCTTCACCTGCGCTGTGTTCACGACTGCGCCAACCCCCGTCACCACGGCACAGCCGATTGAGGCCAGTATTTCGATCGGCACATCGTTCTGCACCTTGACCAGGTTCCACTCGGGAACGACGGTGTGCTGCGAAAATGTCGCTAGTCCGTGATGCAGAACGGTACCGTCCAGCTTCTTGAACCGGGTTGTGCCATCCACCATGAATCCGCGCTCAGCCTTGATGCCGTCGCACAGGTTCCAACGGTTCGACGAGCAGTATTTGCACGTGCCGCACATCGGTCGAATCGCGAAAACGACGTGGTCACCCGGTGCGAACGCGGTCACGCCCTGCCCCACCCCTTCAACAACTCCGGCCGCTTCGTGGCCCATGACCAGAGGCACCGTCGACGCCTTGATGTGGCCGTCTATGGCGTGGTAGTCGCTGTGGCAGGCTCCCGTTGCCGCCACGCGGACCAGCACTTCACCTGCTTGCGGATCCTGAAGCTCAACGTCCTCGACACTGATTGGCTGTTTGGCTGCGTAGAAGATGGCTGATCGAGTGCGCATTATTCTCACCTGCTGATGGTTCGCTATTCGAATTTGCGTCCTGGGCCGTGCGGCTATCGCGGCGGGATGATATACCGAACAAGCTCGATTGGCAGCAACGAATTACCGGAACGTCCTGCACCTCGAAAGGGAGCGCCGTGGCTGAAAAGGTCCTGTTGGACACTGATATCGGCTCTGACATCGATGATGCGGTAGCCCTCGCATGGCTTCTCGCAAACCCGGAATGCGATCTCGTCGGGATCACAACGGTTTCTGGCCAGCCGGAAGTTCGAGCCCGGCTTGCGAGCGCACTTTGCCGAGTGGCGGGAAAAGACGTTCCGATTGTCCCCGGTGCTGACAAGCCACTACAGGTCGAGGCAAGACAGCCGGTCGCGCAGCAAGCGTCGTCGCTCGAGCGATGGCCGCACGATGAGACGTTCATGTCGGAAGACGCCATCGGCTTTATGGCCGATCTGATCAACCGACATCCTGGCGAGATCACACTGCTCGCTGTGGGGCCGATGACCAATGTTGCTAGACTCTTCGAACACAATCCAGAAGTGCCGAAAAAGCTCAAGCAGATCGTGCTTATGTGCGGTCGGTTTGGACCTGAGCAGCTCGGGCGCAGCCCGTCCGAATGGAACGTTCACTGCGATCCGCACGCTGCTGAAATTGTGCTCAATACCGAGACCAACAGGACGCGTGTTCACGGTCTCGACGTGACGACGCAGGTGCAGATGGATTCCGATCTGGTTCGCCGCCGATTTTCCGTTCCACTGCTCGAACCTGTGCTGGATATGGCTGAAGAGTGGTTCAGTCGACGGCCGTTGATCACGTTCCATGATCCGTTGGCAGCTGTTGCCGTATTCGATGAAGCTATTTGCGGCTATGAGCGCGGGTTCTCGACCGTTGCAACTGACAGTGGCGCTGACCAGGGGCTTTCTCAGTGGCAACCGGACGATTCCGGAGTTCTTGAGGTCGCCTTCCAGGTCGACCCAGACCGGTTCTTCGAGCGCTATTTCGAGGTGTTCTAACCGGCCATCATGCCCGCCGCAACGGACCGGGGAGAGCAAGCGCCACTCCAACCAGAGTGACGGCACCTGACACCCAGAACACGGCGTCGATGCCACTGGCATCTGCCACCACTCCGGATACAGCTGGCCCTGCGAGCATGCCAATAGCGTAAAGGGCCTGGTATGACCCCATGGCCGTTGCCCGGTCCGCGCTGTCTGCAGATCTGAGCGCAATGCTGATCAGCACCGTGTTCAGCAGCCCGCGCCCTAGTCCGTTGACCGCCTGCAACGCGCCAAGCAGAACAAGATCATCTCCGACAGGCATCAGCACGACGCCGACGAATGAAGCGGCGGATGCAACGATCACAACCCCAATGGTCCCGATCTTTCGTACGAGCCAGGACGTCAGAATCGTC
>JAJCYX010000124.1 GCA_029262715.1 Chloroflexota bacterium | reverse complement strand
CCTTTTTATGTGCCATATCTAGCTCTCTTCAGATCTTGCCCGGACGCTGCTCAATAGCGAGTCGTCCAGTAACTACTTGGCGCTGATGCTGGTGATTCTGACCGAAGTCAGCTTCTGCCGGTGTCCGGTCTTCACGTGGTGCCGGGTCTTGTTCTTGTACCGGAAACTGATCACTTTCTTCGCCTTGTCTTGCGAAGCGATCTCACCGGATACCTCGGCACCATCGACTGCGGGCTTGCCGACATCGACCTTGCCATCAAGGTTAGTCAGCAAAACGCGGTCAAAGGTGATCGTATCGCCAGGTTCGCCAATAAGCTTTTCAATCTGCACAGTGTCGCCTTCGCGCACTCTGTACTGCTTACCGCCGGTATTGATAATTGCGTAATCGTCAGTCATTCACATATCTCTTTTTCGGGTGTCAACCTCTCTATTGTAGTGATAGCGTGATGGGCCGGTCAACGAGAATTTGCCTGTGTACGCCCTTAATCACGGATATTCAGTGCCTTCAGGTTTGAGTTTTCTTCGAAAGCAGGCAAAAATTGCACGCTAATATTGATCCCATCAGACCGAATGCAACATCTGAATGACGTAACAACTCTCCAAAGCTGAATCGAGGCAACTCAATGGTTGGACAAGATCTGCAGATGCTTGAAGGCACGGTAGCGTGCGTGAATGCTGCGGTTGCTGAACTTGGAATCCGTGATGACATGCGGGACGTGATCATTGAGCCGTGGCGGGAGCTTTCGGTAGCTTTACCGGTTCGCATGGACGACGGCGCGGTCAAGGTATTCCATGGCTACAGGTCCCAGCACAATGCTACTCGTGGGCCGTTCAAGGGCGGGATTCGGTTCCATCCAGCAGCTGACCAGGCCCACACCAGGGCGCTTGCCATGCTGATGACATTCAAATCTGCACTTGTGGACATTCCGTTTGGTGGGGCCAAGGGCGGAATCCAGGTCGATCCGAGACAGCTGTCCGAGCGGGAGTTGATAACTCTTACCAGGCGCTACACGCGCGGCATCAACCATGTGATCGGCGTCAGCCGAGACATCCCGGCACCTGATCTTGGGACGAATGCCCAGACAATGGCGTGGATCATGGATGAATACAGCGCTATCCACGGGTATACCCCCGGGATCGTTACCGGCAAGCCTGTTGAGCTTGGGGGTTCGGAAGGACGCAGCGAATCTCCGGGAAGAGGTGCGGCGATCGTCGGACGGCTCGCAGCACAGGACATGGACAATATTGGCGATAGTCCCACCGTGATCGTCCAGGGCTACGGGCAGGTCGGTTCGTCCGCTGCAAGGAAATTTGTAGAAGACGGAGCGCTGGTTGTTGCGGTCAGTGATGTCTCAGGAGGAATCTACAACTCTTCGGGCCTCGATATTGCTGGGCTGGACCGGTTCTTGGCAGGCGGTGGTGCTATGGCCGAGTTCGCAGGCGGTGAGAGGGTTTCCAACTCCGAGTTGCTTGAGCTTCAGGCCGATGTACTTGTACCGGCGGCCATCGAGGGTGTGATCACCAGCGAGAATGCAGGCGGGATCAAGGCAAAGCTGATAGTTGAAGGAGCGAACCAGCCCACAACTGTCGCTGCCGACATGATCCTTGCCGAGCGCAGCGTGGCTGTGGTTCCTGACATTCTCGCAAACGCAGGTGGCGTGGTTGTCTCTTATTTCGAGTGGGCGCAGAACATTCAGAGATTCAAGTGGGAGCTTACAAGGGTGAATGCCGAACTTGAATCGATAATGACCTCTGGCTATCGCGCCACGTACGCGTACTCGCAAACACATGGCGTGAGTCTGCGATCCGCGGCCTACAACATTGCGGTCGACAGGCTGACGAAGGCGATTGAACTGCGGGGATTCCTGAAATAGAAGTTTCCTGTGAGGTCACATCATGCAGGAACGATAAAGTCGAGTTTTTTGGCTCGCTTCAATTCGGACGCCTGGTTTTCGGCCATGGATGCGGCTTCGATGGTTCCTGTTACATCTCCGTTGAGCAGCTTTACGAGAGCAGGAAAACTCTCGAAGCGAGCTAGGTAGTCGTGATAAATCCGCTGCCCTGAGATGTAGGACCAGGGAGCAAGTTTCCAGTGGGTCGGCAGCCCCGTTTGGTGAGGCTGCTTTGTCTGCGAGGTGCCAGTCGGCAGCGGTCCGGTGATGGCTTCGACGTATGCAGCTCGCATGTTGCCCAGATCAAATCGGCGGACGACTGACTGTGCAGCGTCCCGCATGTCGCCCGTGTCAGTGATCGCTTGCAACACTGCATTGGCTGCCGCTGAAACGTCGGCGTAGTCGAAGTGCGAAATCCCATCCAGTCCGATCTGCTCTCTGAACGCACCAACCTTTGAGCAGACGGCAGGAGTCCCGGCTGCGACCGACTCAAGCGGAGCTAGACCGAATGCTTCCACAAAGCTTCCCGGGCATAGCGTCACGTCGCCCGCAGCGAAGTATCCGGGCATCTGTTCGGGTGACAGCCATTCGTGGAGTTCCAACAGGTCGCCTGCACCTTCAGAAGACGCAAATTCCCGTATGGCGCCAATTTCTAAATTAGCGTCGTCGGCAGAACCACCCGGCTGCAACGCTGGAACGAGCAGCCGGACTCGCTTATCCGGCACCTGTTTTTGCACCGTGACCGCAATCCGAACCGACTCCTCTATCCCCTTTTCCCGATGAAGCCTGTGCGGATGCAACAGGATCAGATCATCATCGTTGCGGTGTTCAACTCCTGGAGGTAGTAGAGGCTCAACAGGCCAATCAGGCGATGCTATGCCGTTTGGCACAACAATCAGTTCACCGGGG